>JANNJF010000804.1:0-1729 GCA_031405715.1 Gammaproteobacteria bacterium
CAGGTCGAGTGGGGTCAGTGCCTGCATTTCTTCCAAGGTATAACCGAGGTTGTGCAGTGCGCCCTGGTTGACCTGATCGAAACGCAGACTCTCGGCGTTAAACATGTAGATCTCGTTGGAGGAGTGATCGAGTATCCGCCCGAGGCGCGCGCTCTGGGCCTCGGCCTGTTTGCGCTCGGTGATGTCCTCGGAAATGCCCAGCAGATACAGCGGCTGGCCGAATTCATCCGCGATGGGGATTTTCTTGGTGTGCAGGATGCGCGTGCCCTGATGCCGGGTCTGCACCGACTCCTCGGGGATATCACGCAGCGTGCCGCTCGCCAACACCTCCCGATCGCGCGCCGTGAAAAAATCCGCCTGTTCCCGGGGAAAGAAATCGTAATCATTGTGGCCGAGCATTTCGTCGCGCGCGTAGCCGAGGAGTTTTTCCGCCGCCCGGTTGAAGCGCACGAAGCGCAGGTCGCGGGCGTCTTTCACAAACACCATGTTGGGCAGATTTTCCACCACGGAGTTGAGAAAATTCTGCAGGCGCCAGTTTTCTTCCTCCGCATGCCGGCGATCCAGCATCAGGGCGAGGGAGCCGGCATAGGCCTTGATGATCTGCTCGTCCTCGGCGGTGAACGGCTCGCCGCTGATTTTGTCCGACAGGTACACGCGCCCGTGGGCCTTGCCTGCGTAGGAGATGGGTGCCGCCAGCAGGCTCTTCATCGGCGGGTGGTGGGGCGGGAAACCGGCGGACTGCGGATGCTGGCTGAGATCGTCCAGGCGCAGGGACTGGTTCTCCTGGATGACGACACCCAGCAGTCCGCGCCCCTGGGGCAGGCTGCCGATGCGTGCGGCCTGTTCTGCCGGGATGCCGGCGTTGATGAATTGCTTGAGGGCACCGGACTCGTCCAGCAGGCCGATGGCGCCGTAGCGTGTCTGCACCAGGGCCATCAAGACCTCGAGGCCCTGCTGCATGAGGTCGCTTTCCAGCGTCTGCCGCCCCTGCAATGACAGGAGCTGGAGAGAGAGGGTGTGCAGTTCCTTGAAGCGCGCGTTCCATGCCTGGAGGCGGCGATTTTCCGCTTCCAGCGCCGCGCGGGCGGCGTCGGAGGGAGGTTTAGGTGTTTTCCCTGGCATGCTTGTGGTGGATCCTCCGAACGCCTTTCCGGATGGGGGTGATACGTTATTGAATTGACCTACCGCCTATAATGGATTGTGGTGCATGCAGGCGACCGCCGTCAATGAATTCGCCTATTTTGTGTGATTGGCAGGCGGCTGAGGTGAACGGCCTGGGGGTCCGGCGGGCGGGTAGGCCGCCCTGCCTGGGCCGTGCCGTGGTCATCCCCATAACCACGGCACCCTCATACCATCAAGGGGTGAGTGTGTTGAGCTGGAGTAAGGTTGCTCCAATCAGGTTTCCGATTGGACGTTAGCCGCGCAGCGGTGCGCGTTCGACCGGGGCGCCGGGTTACGCCGCTTGGATGATGGCTTCTTCAACTTTTTTCGGAAGTGTTACAGGAACAAAATAGATCTTCGGATACAAGTAATCCTCTCCGGATTCATCTATAACCCGAATTTGATGATGTTTCTCTGCATCCGGATCAGGAATGGTCTCGTAGATTTTTCGCCTTTCCAGGGACGCAGGGTAATCATCGTTCCTCAGGCATATAACTAAATAGATGTGAATTTACTTGTGTCATATCTGTAGTCTCAATCTAGGGAACCCCTGAACAAGTCCCCTCTC
>JANNJF010000805.1:0-6583 GCA_031405715.1 Gammaproteobacteria bacterium
TGTGATCCTTGCCCACCGTGATCGTCTTGTTCTGTTTGATCGTTTCGGTCTGATTATTATTGACCGTCTTGTTACGATCGTTCTCGATCGTCGAGTTTTCATCGTGCTTGACGGTCTTGGTGCGATCGTGGTCGACGGTATGGGTCTCGTCGTTTTCCACCTCGGTATCGAGATTCTTCTCGGCATGGATGAAGAGCTGCTCCGAGCCCTTCAGGTCCTCGAAGCGTAGTTCATTGGCATTGGCCGACGTCCCACCCTTGGTGGAGCGGGTTTTGATACCGCTCTGGGTTTTGGAGCTGTAGACCGGCTTGTTGGCGCCGTTGTAGACAGTGCCGGTGACGATGGGCCGGTCCGGGTCGCCGTCGAGGAAGGTCACGATGACTTCGTGGCCGATGCGGGGGATGAAGGAGGCGCCCCACTGATTGCCGGCCCAGGATTGCATCACGCGCAGAAAACAGGAGCTGTTTTCGTCCTTTTTGCCTTCCCGGTCCCAGATAAACTGGACTTTGATGCGGCCGAATTCGTCGATGTAGATTTCTTCACCCGACGGGCCGGTGACGACGGCGGATTGCGGGCCGGGCATCATGGTTTTTTTGTGGCGCAAGGCCGGTCGGTACTGAACGTCGGCCGGGATGCAGGTAAAATCATTCTTATAATGGGAGCTACCGCCCTCCCCGGCAAAATACGAGGCGTCCTGGGCTGAATGCGTTACTTTAGTAAGGATATAATCGCCGCGCTCGTCTTTAGCTTCGTGCTTGTCGACCTTGAACAGGCCGCCGGCAAAGAAGTCGATGCAGGTGCTGGAGCCGGTAATGGTGTTGATCGATACTTCCTCGGCCTCCATGCGCAGTTTCACCAGGTCCCGTCCACTGGGGAAGTCGTAAACACCTGGGTAGTCGTAGTGCTTGAAGTTTTTATTATTGGCAAACTTGCTTTGGGTTGAGGATTCCGCGAGCTGGCTCTTATTGGGCTCTTTGAAATTGTAGTCGTTGAGGGTCCAGACGCCGGTGCGAAACTCGTAGCCATGCACCCAGCGATTGATCTCGTTATCCGGCGTGGTGCCACGGGAATAGGTTAATGCCTTGTCGGTGCACTTCTCGTAGGCACCTTTCTGATCAACAATGACGAGGGTGTGCTTCTTCTCGGCGTGCTTGAAATAATAGGAAAAACCATCTTCTTCCATCAGGCGCGAGACAAAGTTCAGATCGCTCTCGCCGTATTGAACGCAGTATTCCCGCGCATGCAGCGCGCCCTGCAACTTAAATTCGAAATCCTTGAACCCCAGATCTTTAAAGACGGTTTCGATGATTTCTTTGGAGTTTTTATTCTGAAAAATTCTGCGGTTTTCCGTGCGCGTGAGAAACCACAACCACGGAACCATGGTCATTCTGTATTCGCGCATGTTGTGCGACGCGACTTCACCAATCGTAAACGTATTGATGAACCCGTGAAAAGATTTCTTGGTACTGCCTTTGATCGTGACCGTCACTTCCTTACCGATCAGGGCATCCGGCTTGATCGCCAGATCGTTGGATAATGCGGCGATGTGGAACTCAAACAGGTCGGAAATGTGCTCGCCGCCGTCGAACGAAGTAAGCAAAAGTTTGTCTTCGCCCAGCGGGGTTTCAATGGAAATGAGGCGATTGGCCTGGGTATATTGATCCATAATTGCGCTATCTCACCGCTAGCAACCTGTCGGACTTTGGCAAAAACTTCGTACCAGTCCGCAGGTGAAGCGATCAATGAATTCAAACAACGATCGAGTTATTTTTTCGAGCACCCCGGGCAGAAGGCAGTCGCGTGTTTGGCCATCCCTGTGTAGCTTATCGGCGCTGAACGTAAGGCGATTCAGTGCCGAATCTGCGCCAAGACCAACCAGCCGCGCCTGCTCACTACTTTGCACCCAGCTCCCCGGGTATCCGTCTCTCGAAAGAATTTACAGACATGCAGCACAAAGGCACTGCCCCGGTTGGGGCAGTGCCTTTGTTGTACGACATTAGGCCGCCTTGGCTGCCTTGACGTCGTAGCTGACGCGCTGCGGATTACCCGACTTGTTGGAGGCGTCATGATCCTTGTAGCTGACTTCAATGGCGGAGTAGCTCAGCGAGAGGTTCTCAACCGGCTCTTCATCACCCTGCGCGGAAATGTTATAGCCGCTGATGATGCAGTTGGTCAGCTTGTAGGTCATGAACTCTTCGACCTTAGCAGTGCCCGTGCGGACAAAGGTAAGAACCGCTTCCTGGCCAGCGGAGCCGGTCAGCGCTTCTTTGAAAAGGGCTGCCACGGAATTGTCGGCCATTTTGGTGATGGTGATTTCAGACAAGGAAGGCTTGCTGGATTCACGATTGGACAGGTTGCCCGCTTCCATCGATACGTTGCGAGCGACACCGAAGTTTACTGACATGACCGCGATCTGGCCTGCATAGCCATCAGCGGTAACATTCCCTTTTACGTTGCCGAATTTCATGTAGATTGCCATTTGTTTTATCCTTTTGATTCTGTCGTGAATTGATGGGTACAGGTTTTAAGCGTAGCACATAAATAACAAATCGGTCAATCAACTAAAAGCACCTTTTATGCGTTATTTCAATAAGTTAAGGGCGTCCACGCCCCCCTGCCAGGTCGGAAATAACTGGGTGTTACGGGTGCCTAGGATGCACCATTTTTAAGCATTCTCGCCGGCAAAAAACGGGCCGGGGACGGTGACGGCGGGCGCCTTACCAGGGGCGCTGATCGGAAATCGGACGTGGGTGATTGCTGCGTCTGCCCCTGTTTGTCGGGCGGGCATCGCCCACCCTACGTAGCGTCGATGGGCTTCCGCTGGCGGACGATGCCCGCCCCCTACAGACTGGCTTAGCATGCACCAACCGACCAGCCCCCTTAAAAGCTGTACTGAAAATCAAACACAACTCGATGGCTATCCACCTCAGGTATCGCAGCGCTGGCGATTTCCTTGTATTTCTCTCGAATTGGAAACGCCATCAGCAGGTTTCCACTAAACGACTTGCCCCGGGAGAACTTAAAACCGAACCCTGCATCCACCAGCTTGGCCGAGGAATCTGGATCACGTTCGTTAAGTGCTATTTGCCGTCCATAGGCGTAATCCACAAACAGGAAGGGTTTTGTTATCTCCCTAACGTTAATCGACTTGGTAATATTAAAATCGAAGAACCCGGGGCTGTTGAAGATCCAATCGAAGCCGAGGAAGACCGCATCATCCGCGGTAAAAAATCCCGGGGTGTAGGCGCGGGCGCGTGTCGGGCCAGACAATGAGAATCGCATGATTCCCGATAGGTTGATACCGGAGTATTGTGCCTCCGTGCGATAAACCAGGCGTGTATCGGCGTTAACGAGCGGGATCTTCCAGAAATTCAGTAACGAATAGCCCGCTGTCAATATTTTGTAGGCTTCATCCTGGCCAGGATCGGCTCCATACACAAAACTGCCTGAGGTGAGCTTTAACTGACCCTGATGGTAGTGCTTTTTCTCCTCTTGAAGCATGTCGAAACGGTACGCCAAAGAAGTATTTTTAAGCTTATCATCCAAACCATCGCCCTGGGTCGGATTTGTGCCCAGCTGAATATCGGACTTAATCACTTCATAACGTAGCTCAACAGTACTGTTATTTGTTCTGGTACGCCGGTGGATGTAGGTTCCGGTCACACCGGTCAACTGGACATCGCCACGCAAAATGCTCGACCGCAGCAATTCAGTCTGGTCAACGATGTACTGATTTTCGGACGCATCAAAACCTATTCTGGTTCGGGCGCCAAACAGTTTCATTTGATAGTCAATTTGCCAATAATTGGTATTGCTTGGCTGACTGGCAGTTAAAACGCTGGCTTGCAGTTTGTCCGCCAGGCCCAAGGGATTATTTAATTTAACATCGGCGTAGAGTCGGTTTAAACCGGTGTTTTCTGTGCCATGGTTATCGATACGTAGATCGGCGTTATAACGCGCTTCATCTTTGACGGTGACATTAAGCCGGGTGTCGCCCACCTGTGTACCAGGCTCAAAATGTCCATCCACGAAGATGCCTGGATAATCGTTGATGAGGAATAATTTCTCCTCGATGCCAGCGCTGGTGACGGGCTTGCCCATGGTGTCGTTAAAAACTGATGTCAATGTTTTTGTGCTGTATCGCTTATTGCCGCTTACCTGCACTTCGCCCAGCATACCCAGCAACAAGGTAAGATTGACAACACCATCCCGAACTTGCTGTTTGGGGATATAGGCCTTCGCCAGCACAAACCCACGTTCACGATAAAATTGGGTAATGGTATTGGCAACGGTCTCAATTTGGCCAAGGGTGATACCGCGTTTCTCACGCTGCTCCTTCACCAGCCATACCAGCCTTTGTACATCCACGGGCTCTACATGCCGGCCGGCGGTTTCTTCTTCGATCTGACCCAGCATGTCCGACACTTCACCCAGCTCGCTGATGGTGTAACCGGACTCCAGCAACTTGCCCTCCTCCATCAGATCAAAACGGATTCTTTCGGAGAGGATCTTCAGCGCCTCGCGGGTAATGCCCATTTTCGGGTATTCAACCAGCCCCTGGATACGGAATTCGGATACCGCCAAGCGCGGACCTTCGGTGGGGTCCGGGCTACGGAACTTCACCGCCGGTATATCCATGTCGCGCAATAGACTTTTGTTGCGCAATTCCGGTGTTTGTTTGATATCCGGCATTTCGAGAAAATCGGCGTAGGCCGGGAGGCTGAAAAGCAGAATGAACATCCATAGGGATAACTGCCGCAGCGTGTTCTTTGGGTGTTCGTTATTCATGGCACTCATTAATATCGTTGCTGAATGATTCTTTAACTTTGAGTAAATACAGAAGACAATGAAAGGTCGTTCCCGGATTTTCGGTTAGTCCAGAAATTTAATTTCACAGTTGGCCAGTGTTATCCGGGCGGTGTGGCTGTTCGATCCACTAAACACAACAATGTCTATAGAATTCATGTCCGTGGTTGGCTTTACGCTCTTGATAAGGGATAACTCGAATCCGCATTCCACTTTTTTTGTTTCACTTTGTACGCACACAGGTCCTTGCCAGATATCTGGATTTTTAGAATCATTCGGCTCAAATATCTTTATTGTGTAGGGACCCACTACACTAGATGTAAAATCCATTTTGGATTGGCATAACTGGCTATTAACTTTAACAGCTTTGTCAGCATCATGAAGCTGTGGATCTGTGCAGCCCACCAATGCCAATACGGTCAGAGTGAGCTGGAAATATACCAACAGCAGCTTATTCATATTGAGATACTGCTGTAGATGACATTATCTCGGTCGGTTTTTTCCCATGACCAGTTAATTGTTGTATTCTTCTTGCCAACACCGCCATAGCTTCCCCAATAGGCCGTTGGATATTTCCCATGTGACAATGGTCCTGCCACCACAATAACAACATGACCTAGCGGCTTGTCTTTTAATCCGCCTAAAACAAGTTTCCCGAGCGACGCCTCTGCGGTTGCCTCACTTCCGGATTTCAGTAGTTTCCAGGGAAGCTTTTGCATCTGATCAACAATCTCGTTCGCTTGTCCTGATAGGCTGATGCCGACTAGGCCAGCAACGGCTTTAGCAAAACCACTGCAGTTATTCTTGTGGGCATCCCAATGTGTTTCGCAAAGCTGGATTATTTTCTGTGAATTCGTATTTCCGGCCACTTAATCTTTCCTAGTAATGATTGCACCAAAGAGCGATACGTATTGGAAAAGAACATAGGTTCGTCTTATCAAGCTATCGATCATAGCTTCTCTTTTTCTTTTTCCTCCTCCTTCTCCTCCTCATCCTCGTCCGACCCATCGAGGCGTTGATCCGCCGGCATCATAATGGCGACATCTTCGTAGTAATAGTTGCGTATCGCGGTAAAAATAGCCGGGTCGAACTCGCCCAGTGATTCGATTTCAAGCAGCAGCTGGCTGGTGAGGCCACCGATACTGCTGAATCGAATCAGGCTGTTACCCACGTCTTCTTCACGCAGCGGTATTCTGCCAAGATAATAGTGCACATAGCCCTGCCCACCGAAGTAGGTAAAGGTGTCGAATACCGAAAGGCTCATCGGACGCGCACTGCTGCCAAACGTGCCATTGATCACCGTGACATCCAGGTTCTGTGCCACGATATCCGGCGCGGTCTCGGGCAGATGGTACGTCAAGCCACTGTAGGCCGGGTTGCCGGTGTAGGCACTAATGACGCCGTTATTGACAACCAGGTCGATATCGCCGGTATACGGCCCAGGGGACGTATAGACCCCACCGTTGGCGTAGAGCCTGTCGATCGTCAGGTTGCCGTTGTTGGTGTACGCGATGTTGCCGAGATTCGTTATGCCGACCGTGGCCGCGCCGTTGTTGGTGACATACACCCCGTTGTCGACCGTATTGTTGATGACCAGTTTGGGGGTATTGGTCACCAACGGGGCGCCTAGTGTACCAATGCCATTCTTGGTGGAGAGGGTGACATTATCGGCCGTGATCGTCCCGGAGCCGATGCTGTCGGTGACCGTCACCGACACTACCGACGCGGCCGTGACATTGAGGCTGTTGAAGTTATTCGCGTCATGGGTCAAGGTAAT
>JANNJF010000806.1:0-1373 GCA_031405715.1 Gammaproteobacteria bacterium
TGATGCTGGAGCCGGGCTGCACCGCCGGCAGCAGTATCTCGGCAAAGCCGGTACGCGGCCCGGAGGCCAGCAGCCGCATGTCGTTGCTGATGCGCGTGACCTCCAGGGCGAGGGCACGGATGGCGTTGGACAGTTGCAGCAGGTCGGTCATGGATTGCATCTGCGCGCTCAGGTCCGCCGCCGGGCGGATCGCCTCGCCCGTGAGACGCTTAAGTTCCTCCGCCACCCGTGGCGTGTAGCCGGGACTGGTATTGAGCCCGGTGCCCGCCGCCGAGCCGCCCAGACCGATGTCACACAGGAGTGTCCGGACGCCGTCCAGTTGCGTGGCGCAGCGGCGCAGGGTCCAGGCATAGGCCTGGAATTCCCGCCCCAGGGTGGTGGGCACGGCGTCCTGCAGATGGGTGCGACCGCTTTTGATGGTGGTCAATTCCCGTTGCCCGATGCGCGCGTATTCTGCCGCCATGGCCTCCACCGCCGCCAGCAGGCGCGGCAATTTTGCCAGGGACGCCAGGCGGATGGCCGTGGGGATGGTGTCGTTGGTGCTCTGCCCCATGTTGACGTGGTCGTTGGGGTTGAGGGGGGCGTATACGCCGCGCTTGCCGCCCAGGGCCACGTTCGCCAGATTGGCGATGACTTCGTTGGTATTCATATTGTGGCTGGTGCCGGCGCCTGCCTGAAACCGGTCCACCACGAATGCATCGTGATATTGGCCATCTATAATGATATCCGCCGCCTGGATGATGGCATGGGCGTGTTTCTCCTCCAGCCAGCCGGCCGCTTGATTGGCGCTGGCGGCGGCGCGTTTGATGCGTACATGGGCGATAATAAAGTCCCGATCGGGACGGCGCCCGGAGATGGGGAAATTTTTCACCGCGCGCGCGGTCTGTATCCCATACCAGGCCTCTTTCGGCACCGGAAATTCGCCAAGGCTGTCTTTTTCGTTGCGGGTGGTCATGGGAGGCTCCAGGGTGCAGGTTGCTGAAATGGCGTGGTGCGGTGATTATATAGCAGGCGCTGCCTGGTTTCTGCGTCCCGGCCGGGACTAATTTTCCGCCCGCGGGCGTCTTAGTGAGTGGGGTCAGGCGCGAGTTCATAACAGGAGGAGCGGATGTCAACGTTGGCAAAATGGATTATCGGGTCGCTGCTGTGGTTACCGCTCATGGCGGGTGCGACAGGCGTCGATTTCACCCTTAAAGATATGAATGGCCGGGATCGTAACGTCAAAGAATTCATCGGCCAGGGCAAGTGGACGGTGGTGGCCGTGTGGGAGTCCAGTTGCACCATTTGTAAACAGGAAATCCATCAAATGTCCTTCTTCCACGACGCCCACAAGAACAAGGATGCTATCGTGCTCGGCATCAGCATCGACGGCA
>JANNJF010000807.1:0-2472 GCA_031405715.1 Gammaproteobacteria bacterium
CACTGCGTAAGTGCTGAAAGTAGCGGTCAACCTGGGTGTCGGTGCTGGCGTGCATGGGCAGGAAATCCCCGGGCACGCCTACAGGTAGCGGCTGATCGCCGACATCAGCAATTCACCGAACTTGGACAGATACAGGGTGCCCATCTGTGGATGAAACCGCAGGGGATCGCTGCTGCCGAAGCACAGCACCCCCGTGGTGTCCTTACCCGCCAGCAACACCAGGGCGGTCGAGCGGATGTCGTGTGCCTGACTGCCGAACAGATAATCCAAGGTAGCGCTGTCGTGCTTCAGGCCACACAGGGGTTTGCCCGCCTGGCTGCGCGCCGGTAGCGCGGAGGTCTGGCCGGTTGCGGCGAATTTCTGCAGGATGCCTTCGAAACGCCGATCGCCGGGTTCGGCGCATTCCGGGCGGCCGCGCAAGACCTCTTTGTCACCCTTGAGCAGGATGACCACGGCATCCAGCTTGAACTGCTGACGCAACATGTCGCGCGCGGTGCTGAGCACTTCGTCCAACGCGCCGCTGTCCAGCATGGCCAGGGCGAACTGATGCAGGCGCTCGCCCAGCACATCGTTCTCGCGCGCGTGACTCAGCAACTCACGCAGCTGGCGCGCCAACTGCTCGTTCTTCTCCCGCAGGACCTGCACCTGGCGCTCGATGAGGGATGCCACCTGGCCGCTGGCGTGATGCCGCAGCGTAAGCGCGCCAAGGGCCTCCGGGTGGTGGAGAAAATAATCCGGATTCTCCGCAAGGTATCGGGCCACCGCCTCTTCCCAGGACAATTCCTGTCCCTGTCCACCGCTCGGTTGTTTTGTGCTCATAGTCGCCCCAGATCGATACTGCCTTCAAAGACACGGGTGGCCGGTCCCGTCATCCATACCGGCTCCCCTTCCCCTTTCCAGGCGATGCGCAGACTGCCGCCGCGCAGCGCCACCTCGACCTGCTCCTGCAATAATCCCCGCACCCGTCCGGCCACTACCGCGGCGCAGGCGCCGGTGCCGCAGGCCTGGGTTTCGCCGGTGCCGCGCTCGTACACACGCACCCGTATGTGGGCAGGATCCACCACCTGCATATAACCCGCGTTGACCCGGCGCGGAAAACGCGGATGGTTCTCGATCAACGGACCCTGGGTGCTGACCGGCGCCTGTTCCACGTCCGCCACCACCTGGACCGCGTGCGGATTACCCATGGACAGCACCGTGACATCGACGGATTCGTTATTCACGTCCAAAGTATACATGTCCTGGCGGGTCTCCGCGGCAAACGGTATGTCCGCCGGCAGAAAGCGCGGCATACCCATGTTCACCGTGACCTCGCCGTTGGTCTCGACCCGCGGGTAGACGATGCCGGCATTGGTCTCCACCGCGAGCTCGGTTTTTGCCGACAGGCCCTGATCGCGCACAAAACGGGCGAAGCAACGCACGCCGTTACCGCACTGCTCCACCTCGCCGCCGTCGCGATTGAAGATACGGTAGCCGAAATCCACCCCCGGGGTGCGCGCCGGGTCGACGATCAGGACCTGGTCGCAGCCGATACCCCGGCGCCGATCAGCGATTTTGCGGATAATGTCGGGGGTGAGGGAGAGCGTCTGCCGGATTCCGTCGATGACGACGAAATCATTGCCGAGGCCGTGCATTTTAGTGAACTTCAGTTGCATAATACGCAGAGTACCGTTTGCGCCGATACAAAGAAACTGGAATAGTAACACGCACCCTATCGCGACATCCTAAGCATCCCTTGAAAGCATTCCTCCAGCAGCAGTACTACAGCCTCAAGGCCAGCCGTAACCACCTCCTGCGTAAGGCGGTGGGCGTGCTGCTGGTGCTGGCTGGGCTCGTGGGCTTTCTGCCGGTCGTGGGCTATTGGATGATACCGGTCGGGCTGGCACTGCTGGCGGTGGACTGGGCCTGGGCACGGCGCCTGTCGCGCCGCCTGCGGGTGTGGTACGGCCGTCGCATTCAGGGGCACAGGAAAAAAGTTAAGTCTGGGTGATGTCGCCCCTGCCGTGCGGAAAAAAACCAGCATAGTCCCGATAGGTGCAGCGGTCCATGACGACCATAATACCGGCGGCCCGAGCGCGCAGCGCCGCCGCCTCGTTGATCACGCCATCCTGAAACCACAGGGCCGGAATCCTGAGATCGATGCACGCATCGACGATGGGTTCCACCTCCTCCGGGGCACGGAACACATCCACCAGATCGATCGTACCCGGCACCTGGCGCAGGTCCGCATAGGCCTTTTCCCCCAGCACCTCACTCACCATGGGGCGAACCGGAATGATGCGATAGCCATAACCCTGCAGGGCCGCGGCCACCCGGTGGCTCGGCCGGTTGGCCTTGGGCGAAAGCCCGACCACCGCGATACTGCGCACGCGCGCCAGCAAGGCCTTTATTTCGCTCTCCGCGGGATTGGTAAAACGGTGCATACGCAGACCTCGGGACGGAAGACTCGGTTGTGCCGTAAGAAGCATACTA
>JANNJF010000808.1:0-4346 GCA_031405715.1 Gammaproteobacteria bacterium
TGGAATGGTGTGTCACGCAGTTGCGTCCCGCGGCCTTACTGATCGCAGCGGCGCGAAAATTGGCCAGGAACAGGTACAGCACGATCGCCACCAGGGCGGCGCCTTCGAGCAGATTCTTGAATACCGTGTTGAGCGTCTTGCTCAGATAGTCGGTGAGCGGCAACAGCCGGTGGTACATGACGGCCGGGATATCCATGGCCACTGAACCGAAACGTAACTCGTTCGGATCGCTGGCCGGCGGATCGCCGGCCAATGCCGGGGCCGCCATGGATAGCGTCGTGAGCATACAAAGAAAGCGAAAGTGCCGATGCGAAAATAGTTTTTTCATAGCCGTTATCCTTCAGATGTTGGAATGGTGTGTCACGCAGTTGCGTCCCGCGGCCTTACTGAAATACAGCGCCATGTCGGCGCGGTTCAGGTAGTCCTCAACGGGAATTATCTTGCCGTCGTTCGGGAAGGTCTCGATACCGATGCTGACGGTAACGGGAATGGCATCCCCCTCGGTACTACGGAAAGTATAAGACTCAATAGCCAGACGGACTTTCTCAGCGACTGCCAGGGACTGTTCTTTCGATGTCCGGCGGCACAACATCACGAACTCCTCGCCACCTAAGCGGCAGGCCACGTCGGATTTTCGTATCGTTCTTGAGAGAATGTTTCCAATCTCGCGCAGCACGGCGTCGCCGCCAGCATGGCCGTAGGCGTCATTGATCGACTTGAAACGATCGATGTCTATCATCAGGATGCTGTTGCTGTCGCCGTGTCGCTCGGACAGCGCCAGGTCGCTTTCCAGCAGGCTTTCAAAATGACGCCGATTAAACAAACCCGTCAGCGGATCGGTGATGGCGATGTGGCCCAGTTCCTCATTGATACGCTTGAGCTCCTCTGTCTGCCGCATTAACCGGGAATTGGTCTCGGTCAGTTTTTGATCGGCGGAGATGATCCGTTCCTGCAGGCGTGCGTTCGCCTGATTGAGCTGTGTGCCCATGTCGTTGAACTGTTGCGATAGTATGCCGAACTCGTCGCTGGACACGATGGGGATGTTATAGGTTACCTGACCGTCTTGTTCGACGCGGTTGGTGAGTGAGCGGTAAATGATCGTGACTGGCCGTATGATCAGATAGGACAGCGCGATGAATTCCCCGAAGGCGATCAGAAAGATGGTGATCACCTGGCGCGCCAGGATGGATGACTGCTCGTCCTTTAATGTCTGCGCCACCTGGTCCAGATTGAGGCCAATGATCAGGCGTCCGGTGGATTTTCCGGCGAACAGAATATCGGATTCGAACATGCGCCATTCATTTGCGCCCGTGGGTGCATGACCCGACTCGGCCATGACGTTGCCCTTGTTGCTCAGGACCTTGGCATAGCCGATGTCGCGCGCCTTGGTGAGCTCGTCCAACAGCAGTTGGACGGTGTGGTAATCGTAACTGATGACGCTGTAGGACAGCGCCTGGGAGACGATGCGCGACAGGTCCTGTCCGTGTTCCGTGGTGGCGCGCAGTACCTGTTTCTGCTGGTCGTGGATGGTAAGCCAGGTGGTGGTGCCGAGGGCGAGTGTCAACACGCACAAAAGCATGAGCACCATTTTCTGCCGTATGCCGAAGGCCAGCGCCGGGAGGATGCGATGTTTGATCGATAACGGAGCGCCCACGGTCGAAGGGTCCTTAATGGCCATGCGGTGTTGATGGGTACCGAACGTCATCCAAGGGCACACCGGACGTCGCCGCGGGCGTACGTCGGATATAGCGGGCCACCAGGCTGTGCATAGGCTTACCGTAGTATTCGGAGAGTAATAGTGATATGCACAGGGCATGCCAATAGGTGGTGGGAGGCTGGCCGGAGGCCTCAGAAAACTGATAAAACGCTGATTTCAAGCCATTCCCGCGGCATACACCGCCGGTTTGGCCGCTACCCTGACCCCGACCGACAGGGCGTACCCGGTCCGGCGCGCGGGTAAAAAGCCTCGTTATTGACGCCCCCCGACTCTGCGTTGCATTGCGGCGGATGTCTGGCACCTGGGCGATGCGGCCACGGTATTAGCGGTTGTATTTTGCACCCCGGGCTCTACGAGATTGGCGCGCACGACGCCCACCCCAACGCCCGGGCACACGATCGCATTGCGGATTACGTGGTGGCCGGTATTCTTGCCCGACCACCGTCGCGGCAGTCCACCGCAGCCGCGAGGTGACGGGTGCCGTGGACTGTTGGTGACGTGTCTAACGCACCAGTGGCGAACAGGCCCGGTCGTCCTGCACCGGGATCAGACGGATTTTCTCCGTGTCCGGATCGCGATCGATCAGGATGCCCGGCGTGTGGATCGAAAGAAACGGCGCCTGCGTCGGTTCCCCCGTGGGGTCGATGATGACCTCGCCGATGCGTTGCGCGTTGCCGCTTAACGGCTGGTCGTACCCCTGTTGCAGATTGATTTCCGTTATCCACATGCGCTGCGGCAGGCGTTTCATCCGGTAATAGGTTTTCAGGCTGTCTACCATGCGGCTGGCGCGCACCGCCGCGCGGAATTTGTAGCGCTCCTGCAGGTAGGTGCGGACCACATGCGTGTGGCAGTTGAGAAATCCGTCGCCGCCAAAATGATATATCATGCGCAGCGCCGCCTGCTCCGCCTCCGCCGCCGTCATGTAGACATCGGCGGGCAGCAGCGGAATGGCGTAGCACACCTTGTCGAGGGAGAACTCCTGCGGCGATGCGCTATCGGGGATGGGCAGGTAGGGGCCGCTGTTGTCGTTGTGGATATAGAACGGCGTCGCCCAGTCCACCGCATTGCGCACATACACCGGGCCGCTGGCGCGCTGGATGATGGTGGGTGAACACAGCATCGGCTGTTCGCCCCAGCCGTGCCCGATGAGCACCACCGCGTGCCCGCCCAGTTCGGCACTGGTCATGGCCAGGATGACCGGGATCTCGGATTCGATATAGGGATACAGGGTGGTCTTGATGCGCGGCAGCAGTTCCCGGCCGGGCTTGCGGCTCGGTTCACGAAAGCTCAGTAGCGTGGCGGAATAACCGGCGCTGCGCACCGCCTCCATCATCTGGGAAATCTCCAGGCCGTCGCGGTTGGGCAGGGTGCGCCCGCGCACCATGAAGCGCGTGGCGGACGTGGTGATCTGGGCCGGGTCGTGGGCCGCCAGTCCCTCGCGTTTGCGCAGCGTACGCAGCGCCATCCAGATGGATGCCTGGGCACAGGCGCCCACGGCGTTGTCCTGCTGCATAAACGGCGTGCCCTGGACGTTGAAGGTACGCCCCGCCAGATGTACGTCGAATTTGTCCGTGGACAGAAAAAAATGCGCACCATCCTGCGGCGGTCGCAGGATGGTGGCACCCACCGGACTGACGGTGACCGGGCGCAGGGTGATAAACCCCAGGTAGTCGGCCTCATCCACTTCGTCGATGGCGCGCAGCACGTCTTTGTCCTCGTCCCAGCTTTTGCGGAACAAATGCATGCGCGCGCAATAACGGTCCACCTGGGAAAACAGCCGACCATGGTAGGCATAGTATTCCGCGGCATAATCCGGGTCCTGTACGCGTTGCTGAAAGATCACCGATAGACAGCCCAGGTTCATGGCGTGGCGCAGGCTCATTTGCAACGGCAGCAGGCGTGGCTCCTCCAACTCCGTCTCCGGCAGGTATTTCTTTAATATGTGTTCCCAGAAACTGCTGACTTTGTCCGGATCGGTGACGTCGTCGGGTTGTAACGAATACAGAATGAGGCGGGGGCTGTCCATCGCCTGCGGTCTCCCTGCTGAGTGGTAAGGTTGAAAATAAAAAAGGCGAGCAATACCGGCTCGCCTTGATGTGTATGTGTTTGCCGCTTATGCCAAGGTGATGTTCTTGGCCTCCTCGTGCGCGCGTTTTTCCTGCTCGCGGATTTCCTCCACGACCGGTTCCATTTCCTTGCGGAACTGGCGGTAAAATTTACCGGCCTCTTCTTTTTTTAGAATGCGCTCCTTGCCAGTCTTTTTTACGTCCTCCACTAACTTCTGGAGCGGGTTAGAGGCCATGGTACAACTCCTTCGGCGGTGATCGGTGGGGACGGGGTGCGTGTTCCACCGGCTGAAATCTGTTGCATAACATGCGCTTGTTATTAAATTATAGTCACGTCCGCCCGGTTTTGAGAACGGTTTAATGTACCACCGGCGGAATATATGTAAGCCATTGTTTTATCTATTAATAAATAACAGCTCAGACGCAGGTTTCATGATAGCAGCCAGGATATCGGCCACGCTACAGCGAAAAAGGGGTACAGCGTCGGGACGCGTGGACTGAGGAGGCAAGGGTGCTCCGATCACGTAGCCTGGGGTACGGCGTTGGATTATTGTTACCATCCC
>JANNJF010000809.1:0-2418 GCA_031405715.1 Gammaproteobacteria bacterium
GCTCAAGGATTTACCCCAGGCAGCACTCGCCAACGACGAGGAGGTGCTGTTCTTCATCGAGCGGCACGTGCTCATGGGCCGCGGTATTGGTTATGTCGATGCCCACTTGCTGGCCGCCGTGACATTGGGCAGCATGACGAAAATCTGGACACGGGACAAGCGCCTGCGCGCAGTGGCCGATGCACTGGCGCTGGCGTATGGGAAGGAGTGATCTTCCGGCGTGAGCTACACCGAAGATACCCTCTTCGCGCTGGCCGCCGACTATGAACGAGGACACCGCTGATATGACAAACGCCCGGGAAGGTAAAGGCGAGGTGCTGCTGTATGAAACCCCAGACCGGGGAGTCGAGCTGCAGGTGCAGCTGG
This sequence comes from Gammaproteobacteria bacterium, assembly GCA_031405715.1. Lineage (GTDB taxonomy): Bacteria > Pseudomonadota > Gammaproteobacteria > Acidiferrobacterales > UBA6901 > JANNJF01. The sequence goes on from JANNJF010000809.1 coordinate 367, forward strand.
AGGGGGTACCCTGTGGTTGTCACAGAAACAGATCGCCGAGGTGTTTGGCACAAAACGACCGGCGATCACCAAGCATCTCGCCAATATCTTTGCCTCCGGCGAATTAGACGAACCGGCAGTCTGTTCCATTTTGGAACAGACTGCCGCCGACAGGAAAACCTATAAAACCCGGTATTACAACCTGGATGCGATTCTCTTCGGTGCTGGGCTCCCGGGGAGGGGTGGTGGGTATGCAACTCCTGGTGAGTAAAGCATTTTGTTATTTAGACGCAAATCGCCGTTATGCTGCTCACCGATCCGGATCATCGGCCGCTGGCGGATTTCGCACACACCATCATCCTCATGGCCAAGGATTTCGCCGTAGCGACAACGAAAGGGACACCATCCCACAACTCAACAACCTCACCACCACAGAACGCGGGAGCTCGCTCCCGCTCTTCAAACAAGCCCCACAGCAACGGCACCCATTACACATAATCCGCTGTTGAGTCATTTTCCTGATAACCCCATTCTTGCCGCAAACTTAAACATCACCCGCGGCATGGAGCTAAACATGGTAGTTAAGAAGTTGGGGAAGATCGGCAATGTTATTTCAATAGAGCGCACGAGGCAGGCAATTCCGCTCTGCTGTCGTTATGAGGGCGCGCTTTTTGCGTCTGTGGCAATTTCCATACTCCAGGCAGCCTTAATCCAAGAACTATGTCGCTTGACATATGACGTATCGCGTAATAGCCTTGGAAGGTCTGTGTAGAGATGATTCGATCTTTTCGTGACCGTGACACGCAGGCACTGTTTGAGGATATAGACGTCTCGCGTTTTCGTGCATTTGAACGAATCGCCCGACGAAAACTCCAGTATCTAAACCAGGCTCAACGGCTGGAGCATCTTCGTGCACCGCCCGGTAATCGCCTCGAAGCGCTCAAAGGTGATCGAAAGGGGCAGTACAGCATACGCATCAACGACCAATGGCGGATCTGCTTTGCGTGGAAAGGCGCGGATGCCTACGATGTTGAGATTGTCGATTACCATTGAGGTGTGCCATGGCTGCTAAAACAAAATTGCTCACGCCCATCCATCCCGGTGAAATCCTGCTCGAGGAATTCATGAAGCCGAAGGGAATCAGCATCAACCGCCTGGCCCGCGACCTGGTTGTACCGCCTGGCCGGATCAGCGCGATTGTGAATGGCAGGCGTGCCATCACGGCCGACACAGCCCTGCGTCTCGGTAAATATTTTGGCGTGTCACCGACGATCTGGACGGGTCTCCAGGCGGACTACGATCTGCGTGTGGCGCAGCGCACCATTTGGCCGCGAGTGGAAAAGCGCATTCATCCGTTTGCAGCTTGATGACGTGCCAAGTTTAGGAAGACTGTCATTGCGAGGCCGCGCCTTCCGCGGCCGCGGCAATCCCTGTAACCTTGGCACTTACGCAAACGTGCTTCCCCCGCGGGGATTGCTTCGTCGCTGCCGCTCCTCGCAATGAACAGAGTAGGGGGGGTCACGCTTCCGTTCCTGTCATCGTGAGGCAACACCCCCGCACTCCAAGGTAGCTCCATTCTTTTCTGCCACACGAGAAATCGTTGCACAAAATTCGCTGTTGAGCCTTCTTTCCGATAACCCCATCCTTGCCGCCAATCTCAGCATTGGCCACGACAAGGAGCTAACGCATGGTTGTCAAGTAGACAGGAAAGACCACCACCGTTGTTCCCCTGGAACGAGTCTCTCAATCGATTCTAATCATCCGTGGTCAGAAGGTGATGCTTGATGCCGATTTGGCTGAGTACGGCCAACTGCTTGTAGGCAATGGCACTGGCTACTCGCTCACGGCAACCTCGTCTCTCGGTCTTCTTGCATCAACATCACTCTCAGCAACTGGACCACTTGCATACAATCCAAATACTGGTGTGTTCTCGATCGCACAATCGGGCGCAGTTTGCTCTCGTACTGGAGCGGCCAATACTGCCATTCCCATTGATCACCGGCAATCCGGTAGGTTTGCTGGGAGCGTTAGCCGATCTCCTACTGGCGGCCCTCGGCGTCGAGGCGATGATGA
>JANNJF010000810.1:0-4414 GCA_031405715.1 Gammaproteobacteria bacterium
GATGCCACCGCCCACCTGCTCAAAGAGTTCCCGCAGCTGCGTATCATCATCCTGTCCATGCACGCCAACGAGGAGTATGTCCGCCAGGCCCTGCAAGCCGGTGCCACGGGTTATCTGCTCAAGGACGCCGCGACCACCGAGCTCGAGGTCGCCGTGCGCGCCGTGGCACGCGGCGAGACCTATCTGTCGCCGGCAATCTCGCGCCACGTGGTCGAGGAATACCTTGGCGGACACAGCGAACCGGCCGCGGGTCCGCTCGCTCAGCTCACGGCGCGCCAACGCGAGGTCCTGCAGCTCGTCGCCGAGGGCAAGACCACCAAACAGATCGCCGGGCTGCTCGACGTCAGCGTCAAGACCGTCGAGACACACCGCGCCCAACTCATGGAGCGCCTCGGCATCCGGGATGTGCCCGGGCTGGTGCGATTCGCCATCCGCCACGGATTAGTAGATATCGATTCCTGAAGATAACACTGAGGGTCTTCCTCTCATCGCGGGCTGAACAAACCCTCCCAGTAGCGCGCCACAGGTGGTTGAAAATAGACAGTTTCCAACCACCTGCTGATACCAGTGCGCTTCTTTAATGGTATTTGTTCAGTAACACCCTGCCCCCGCCTCAGGTATTTCGAAGCCCCCTCTCGGGTAATGCCCGATGGTGGACAACGCCCCGAGCGCCCATGCTTACTCCATTGAATAACGGCACATCCCGTGCCAGGTGACCCAAAGCATGAATACCCTCAAGGATGAACCCCTCAACCTCCCGTTGCAGGTGCTATTGGTGGATGATTCGCAGGATTTTCTCTCCGCGGCCCTGAGGCTGATGGCCTATCAGCCCGGGATCAAGGTGGTTGGCACGGCGACGTCTGCCTCGGAGGCGATCCGGCTGGCACAGGAACTCGCGCCGCATCTGGTACTGATGGACATCGTGATGCCGGATATCAACGGCATCGAGATCACCCGCCGCATCAAGCGCCAGTCCAATGCCCCGCGCGTGGCCATGCTGACACTGCACGATAATACCGAGTACCGTTACCATGCCCAACTTGCCGGCGCGGACGGCTTCATCGCCAAATCCGAGTTTGAAACGGCCCTGCCACGCCTGATTGAACGGCTGTTCACTGCGCCCGCGAATGAGCAGGCGCCATCACCTGCCGACATGCCAGCCGGGCAAGAACCCGCACCCCGCCCAGGCTCCGAGAATGATGCGCGCTTGCGACTCACGCTTGAGGCCGGCGATATGGGGGTTTTCGACTGGGACGTGGAGACCGGGGCCATCACCTGGACACAGGAGCATGCACGCCTGTTCGGCCTCGACCTCAGCCAGTTCAACGGGAGCTATGACGGCTTCACCCGCTGCGTACACCCGGCGGATCTTCCCGCTGTCGAACACGCCCTGGAAGAGGCCCGACATACGCGTCAAATCTTCAAACACAAATACCGCGTGATCTGGCCGGACGGCAGCGTGCACTGGATCTGTGCTAAAGGGCGTTTCACCTATAACGCAGAGGGACGTGCGGTACACATGACCGGTGTCGTCATGGACATCACCGAGTCGATGCTTACCCTGCTCGAGTTGCGCGAGCAGCAGGCGCGTCTGAGCGCCATCTTCAACGCCGGTCCGCAGTGCATCAAGCTGGTGGACGACCTTGGCATCATCCGGGACATCAACCGTGCCGGCGCTGCGCTGCTTGGCGCCGAGGATCCGGAGGAGGTGATAGGAAAACCCGTAACCGCTTTCATCGCGGCCGAACACCACGAGAGCACGCAGGCCTTCCACAAAAGCGTGTTGCGCGGAAATCGCGGCGCGCTGGTATTCGAGATGGTCTGCCGCGATGGCCGGCGCCGCTGGGTGGAAAGCCATTCCGTTCCGCTCATCAACGCGCAAAACAGTGGAACGTCGGCCCTGAGTGTGACACTCGATGTGACTGAACGTATGCGCGACGCGGAACGGCTGAGCTTTCTCGCCCAGCACGACGCCCTCACCGGACTGCCCAACCGGCTGCTGTTCACCGACCGCCTGCGGCAGGCGATGATAGAGGCACAACGCCACAACCGGCTGGTGGGCGTCGTGTTTCTCGATCTCGACCGTTTCAAGAACATCAACGACACCCTCGGCCATGACGTGGGCGACGCCACGCTGGTGGCGGTGGCTGCGCGGCTGCGTGATGCCGTGCGCCCGAGCGATACCATCGCCCGCCTAGGCGGCGATGAGTTCGCGGCCATTCTGGCCGACATGGCGCGGGCGGAGGATGCGCCCATGGTCGTGCAACGCATCCTGGATGCCTTCAAGGAACCCTTCCACATCGATGGTCGCGAACAGTTCATGAGCGCGAGCCTCGGGATCACGCTCTATCCCGTCGATGAAACGGATGCCGACGCGCTGCTGCGCAATGCGGATACCGCCATGTACCGCGCCAAGCAGCATGGACGCTCCACCTGTCAGTTCTACACCGCCGAGATGACGCGACGCGCGCATGAGGATATGGCGCTCGAGGGGGCGTTACGCCACGCCATCGAACGCGACGAGTTGCTGCTCCACTACCAGCCTATCGTTGACCTTAATACCGGGCTCCTACTCGGCGTGGAGGCCTTGCTGCGCTGGCAACACCCGCAGCTCGGACTGGTTTCACCCGCACGCTTCATTCCGCTTGCCGAGGAAAGCGGCCTGATCGTCCCCATCGGCGACTGGGTCTTGCGCCAAGCTTGCCAGCAGGCCCGCACCTGGCACGACGCCGGCTTCACCGATTTGTACGTGGCGGTAAACCTTTCTTCACGCCAGTTCCGCGAACCGGACCTGGTGCAGCGTGTGCAGCAGGTGCTGGCCGACACCGGCCTCGCTGGGGTCCGGTTGGAACTCGAACTGACCGAGAGCATGTTGCTCACGAATATCGACAACACCGTTCGCCTGATGCAGGAGCTGGATACGGTGGGGGTGCGGTTCGCCGTCGATGACTTCGGCACCGGTTACTCGAGCCTGAGCTATCTCAAGCGCTTCCCGATCGACGTGCTCAAAATCGATCAATCGTTCGTGCGCGACATCACCACCGACCCGGACGACGCCGCCATCGTTCGCGCGATCATCACCATGGCCCATGCCCTCGGCGTACGGGTAGTGGCCGAAGGTGTCGAGACACACCAACAGATGGACTTCCTCCGCGCCAACAACTGCGACTCCATGCAGGGATATTATCTCAGCAGGCCGTTGCCGGCCGAGGCACTGAGCACACTGCTGGCGCAGGGCCTACAGCTGTCACCGCAGGCAGTGCTGCAGAACTAGACCGCACCGTTCTTCACGACGGACAACATGCCAGACCTTCGCCGGGTTCTGCCTTGTCCTGGCGGTCATCGCCGTTTTTGGAGTGCGGGAGCAAACTCCCACTGGGTACAGCGGCGGCAAACCGCCGCACTCCCTGGGCATCGCTTTACCTGTTACCTGCCACAGAAGATGGACCTTGCGGCCTCCTGGAACGTGCGGCTCCCCGACAAACCCTGGTTTACCATGCCAACCAACACAGCCGCCCATGCCGCGGCCACGCCGCCGCCATCCCGAGGATCATGTATTTCCCCCTGGGCATGCAGCACTTCGGCAATTTTCCGTTAGAATACCGCCGACGCCCCGGTAGCTCAGTGGATAGAGCAGCCGCCTCCTAAGCGGCAGGTCGCACGTTCGATTCGTGTTCGGGGCACCAGACAATCATCAGCCGTTCAGCAGGAGACGGGGTTTTGCTCGACATCGTGAATCTGGCCTGTGCCCGGGGGGACCGCCCGCTGTTTCGGGACTTAAGTTTTTCCCTGCAACCGGGTGAATTCCTGCATGTCCAGGGCACCAATGGCAGTGGCAAAACCACTCTGTTGCGCACCTTGTGTGGCCTGTCGCTGCCGGCCGCCGGGGAGATCCGCTGGAACGGCGCCTTGGTGCGCGATGATGTGGAAAACTTCCGCCGCCAGATCTGTTATGTGGGCCACCATAACGGCATCCAGGGGGAATTCACCGCCGCGGAGAACCTGGCCTTTCATCTCGCCCTGGCGGGGGACGCGGCCCATGCCAGTATCCAGGAGGCCCTGGGGCAGCTGGGTCTTACCGCCGTGGCGCGCCTGCCGGCCAAGCTGTTGTCCCAGGGACAAAAACGCCGCCTGGCCCTGGCACGCTTTCTCATCAGCCAGAAACCCCTGTGGATCATGGATGAGCCCATCACCGCCATGGACGTGCGTTCCGCCGCCCGCATGACTGCCACCTTCACCGCCCACCTCGACCGGGGTGGTTTGATCGTGCTGACGTCCCACCAGGACATCACCCTGGCCTCCCACCCCCTACGCACCCTGAGCCTCGACGCCTGATGTCACCGACCCTGTTCAGCACCAGCCGCAGCGTGTTTCTGCGCGACCTCACCCTGGCGGCGCGCAAGCCGGCGGACAT
>JANNJF010000811.1:0-3913 GCA_031405715.1 Gammaproteobacteria bacterium
GTTCTGCGCCCGGTGGCGCAGGGCATGATCCATCAGCACGATGGCGAGCATGGCCTCGGCGATGGGGGTGGCGCGGATACCGACACAGGGGTCGTGTCGACCGGTGGTGACGACCTCTACCGGCGCGCCGCTCACATCCACCGTGCGCCCGGGCAGGCGGATGCTGGAGGTGGGCTTGAGGGCGATGCTCGCCACGATGTCCTGACCGGTGGAAATGCCACCGAGCACGCCGCCGGCGTGGTTGCTGAGAAAACCTTGCGGCGTGATTTCATCGCGATGCTCGGTGCCTTTCTGTTCGACGCAGGCGAAACCGGCGCCGATCTCCACCGCCTTCACCGCGTTGATGCACATGAGGGCATGGGCGATGTCCGCATCCAGTCGATCGAACACCGGTTCACCCAGCCCCAGCGGTACGTTGCTCGCGACCACGTTGATGCGCGCGCCGATGGAATCCCCCTCCTTGCGCAGGGCGTCCATGTAGGCCTCGAGTTCCGCCACCTTGCCAGGATCGGGGCAGAAAAACGCATTGCGCTCCACTTCATCCCAATCGAGTTTGTCCATGCGTATCGGACCGAGCTGCGCCAGGTAGCCGCGGATGAGCACGTGGTAACGTTCGCGCAGATATTTCTTGGCGATGGCGCCGGCCGCCACGCGCATGGCGGTCTCGCGCGCCGACGAACGCCCGCCGCCGCGATAGTCGCGCAGGCCGTATTTTTGCTGGTAGGTGTAGTCCGCATGACCCGGGCGGAAACGGTCGGCGATCTTGGAATAATCCTGGGAGCGCTGGTCGGTATTGCGTATCAACAACCCGATGGGCGCGCCGGTGGTGCGCCCCTCGAACACGCCGGACAGGATCTCCACCTCGTCCGCCTCGCGCCGCTGGGTGGTGTGGCGCGACTTGCCCGGCTTGCGCCGGTCGAGATCGTGCTGCAGGTCGCCGGCCGCAAGCGCCATGCCTGGCGGACAGCCATCGACGATGCAGCCGATAGCGGGGCCGTGACTCTCGCCAAAGCTGGTGACGGTAAAGAGTTTACCTAGGGAATTTCCGGACATGGCGCCATGGTAATGAATAAACGCGCGCGGCGACAGCTCGCCTTCGAATCAGGTGCGGTGCTGCGCGGAATTCAGAACCCCTCCTTGTGTGCGGTGTTGAGGGCGCCCAACAGCACATGGAACGGGATGCGCGAACGCCACTGGCGCACCAACGGCATAAACGGCAGATCCTGTTTGGCGCCAAACTTGTGCGTGCCGGCCACCACCTCCGCGCGCAAGGTTTGCAGACCCTGGATGAGCTCCTGGTAGACCGGCAACTGACTGGCGAACTCCGCGATGCCGGCGTCTTCCTCTTCGGCGCAGCGTATCAGGTCTTCCACCTCGAAGATCGCCTGGTCCAACAGCTCCAGATAGTCCTCGGTTGTTTTTGGTTGATACATGCCTGCTCCTGATTCCACTGAGATGACCCAGTTTAACGGGTCGCAAAACGAATATCCACGCTGGCCACCCGGATCAGGGCGTGACCTCCACCAGGGTGGCGGATTGCGCAAAGAACCAGGACACGCCGAACCCGGCCATGAACGATCGCCGCACCCGCAGCAGCGGGCTGTCCTCGAAGCTTACGCCGGACAGATCGTCATAACGCGCGAAGGTGCCGAACCAAAAGCCATCGAAGCGCTTGCTCAGCGCCAGCGTCAGGCGCGTGCCGCTGTAACCGGCGCGTGCATCGTAGGCCGGGCGGATGGCCGTGGCAAAGACCGGATCGACCTGATAGTAATAGTCATGATTCTTTTCGCTGGCGTACAACGGTCCGATAGCCGCGCCGAAATTCCAACCACCCTGCGGGCCGACGTCCTTGATATCCAGGTTGAGATGCGGGTGGAACACCCAACCGGCGCTGTTCACGTGGGAAAAATCCGTGGCCAATACCGCACGCAGGGGCAGGCGTAATTGCAAAACCCTGTCCGCGTTGCAGTTGTGCCACAGGCAAACTTCCAGGGACGGCCCGACCTCGACGGTGGGATCCAGATCCGGCATGCCGGCGCGCGCCGTGTTTTTCTCGCTTTTGGCCGGTACGCCGGCATCGAAGCTGAGATCGAGCCGGACGTTCTCCGTGCGCAGCAGCCGCCCGTAAATCCCGGACCGATCCACCCGCAGCACCTTGCCGCGGTAGACTATATAAGGTACCGGCAGGAGATAGCCGCGCTGCTCATCGGAACCGCGGTAATCCGGTGCCGTCAGCCCGCCGAAACCGAACCCCAGCTCCCACAACGGTTGTGTCTCGGCGACCGCGGCCAGCGGCCTGCCCATCACCATCACCAGCACCAGCGCCCACCCAGATCGCTTCATCTACCTTGCTCTCGTTATCGTCGATGTCGCTGCGGCCGACTGAAACCGGGGCAGCACGCGGTACGCCCCTGCGTGTGCCGTTGACCCGCCGTATTGTAACCGGATTCCGCACCCGGGTCATAACCCCACGACCGGACTGAGCTGGCCGCGCCGTGCGCCAGCAGCAACGGCCACACAATCATTTACATACAGCGGCATTCGATTATAGTAAAAGCACGCAAGGGTCGACCCCTCTGCCAGGCACCGGATTCCGGCGGCGGTCGAAAAAATCAGCGGGGCGCCAGCGTACCCGCGGCACACAGCGTGAAGCGAGTTATGCCAAAGAAACTCAAAAAAACAACACGTCGTACGCCGCCCCGTGGTTGGTCGACCTGGCCGAAAGAAAAACTCCTGGATCAGCGTATCTGCGACCTGGGCCTGCGTATCAACGGCAGCGAGCTCAAGCCGCGACTGCGCAAGTTGTACGCGGAACTGGCGCGACGCGGCTTTGTGTTCCGCCCGCACTTCTGGTTGTCGGATGAATGGTATTGCCCGGATGGCGTCCCGGGCATAGCCATTCCATTTTATCTGGCGCATCCACGCCTCAAAAGACTCGAACGCGACTTCATGCTGGAAGTGGAAGGCGGCTCACAGGACGACTGCATGCGCCTGCTGCGCCACGAGACCGGTCACGCCCTGCTCAACGCCTACCAGTTGAACCGGCGGCGGGACTGGCAGCAACACTTCGGCAAATCCAGCACCAAGTATCCCGACACCTATCTGCCCAGGCCGTACAGCAAGCGCTTTGTGATGCACCTGGCCAACTGGTACGCACAGAGCCATCCGCATGAAGATTGGGCCGAGACCTTCGCCGTCTGGCTCAAACCCGGCTCCGACTGGCGCAAGCGCTACCGCGGCTGGCCGGCGCTGAAAAAACTTGAGTACGTCGATGGCCTGATGAACGAAATCCGCGAGCTGCGTCCACGTATCCGCAATACGCGTGAAGAGCTTCCGGTGGACCGCATGCGCACGACACTACGCGAATATTATGCCGACAAAGAGGCACGCTATGGCGAAGACAGTCCGGAATTCTTCGATCGTGATTTGCGCAAGCTGTTTTCCGACGCGGAGGAACACCAGCGCAACGAGAAGGCGTCGCGTTATATCCGCCGGGTACGCGTCGAGATCATCGACATCGTCAGCCGCTGGACATCGGAGTACGACTACCGCATCAACGAAGTCCTCAAGGAGATGACCGATCGCTGCGATGAACTCGGCCTGCGCGTGGTACGCAGCGAGGCGGAAATGAAACCCGAGATGGCTGCCTGTCTCACCATGTTGGTGATGAACAAACTGCACAGTAATGGATTCCACGTATCCCTATGAAAAAACTGCGCGTCATGCTGCTGGTGCACTACAGTCTGGTCCCGCCGGAGGATCTGACCGATGTGGAAGATCCGCGCATGGTTACCTACGAGACGGAATACGACGTCAAGATGGCGCTGCTCAAGCTCGGCCACGAAGTCCAGGTGGTCGGTGTCTACGACGACCTCGCGCCCATCCGCAAGACCGTCGAGGAGTGGAAGCCGCA
>JANNJF010000812.1:0-1677 GCA_031405715.1 Gammaproteobacteria bacterium
GTGAGCGCGAGCGGCGGGGCGCTCCCGGCCCGCGCCGCGGCCTGCGCCGGGAGGAGCGCCGGTCACGGTGTTTCCCTGATGCTGCTCGTGGTCGCCTGGATGTTCGAGCGTGTGGGTATGTGGTACGAGGGTGCCTGGCCACCGGTGTTGTTCCGGTTGTCGAATAACATGTTCCTGGCCTCGATCATCGCACTGCTTATGTGGACGCTCATCCGCCACCGCAAGGCCGATACCTTTCGCGACAATTATTTCTTTCTCCTGGCCCTGCCGCTGTTCCTGCCGGCGAAGCAGCTGATGCTGAGCCCGGAATATTTTCAGGTTGGCTGGGTTATGACCATTGGTCTGTTCCGCATGGCGTTTCTGCTGATGCTGGAACGCACCTTGACCCAGTTCATGAAGAATGTGTTTCAGGTGGACATCCTGCGGAACGCCGCCCTGGACACGGCGATCAAGACGCTCGCGTTGCTGCTGGTATTCGAGGGCCTGCTGCCGTCGCCGCTGTCGGGTTGGCTCGCACTGACGCTGGCGGCCCTGCTCACCGGGCGTTATATTTTCTGGAAGCCGCAGCTGGCGATGCGGCGGCTGGATATCGGTATCATGTATCTCGGCTATATCGCCATCGTCGCTCAGTTGCTGATCGGAGGCGCTGGTCGGCTGGCGCACCCGGAATGGGTCGGCAGCGTGTCGGTGCATGTGTTCAGCTTCGGCGTGATGGGGTTGATCATTCCCGCCATGCTGATGCGCATTGCCAAGGGCCATACGGGCAGAAAAGCGGTATTCGACCCGTTGGATAAATTTACGTTGTGGGTCATGCTCCTGGGGTTCGTATTCCGCGTCATTGCCCCGCAGCTGCAGCCGGCGGCCTACCTGCTCTGGATCAGTCTTGCCGCGGCATGCTGGTTTGTCTGTTTCACTATACTGGCATGGCGTTATATTCCGTACCTCCTGCGGGCGCGGGTGGATGGCAAGGAACACTGAAACTTCCACCTCCTGCACACAGAGTGCAAGCACAGGTGAAACTCTGTATTCTTACCGCCCATGAGATATCACTTTCATTCCTGCTTGTGGCTGCTTTGCCTTATCGCCACACCGGCCACCGCCGCCGTCACCCACGGCACCGACCCGGAGGCGCAGCTTCCGTACTGGGAGATTGTGGACGAGGGGATGTCGTTGCGTCTGGTGCAGCGCCTGCCGGACCAGACGCGCGGGTTCTTTCAGGCGCGCGGCTTCGATACGCAGCAGGCCGACATGATCGCCTTAGGCTGCGTCTTTCAGACCGTATTCAGGAATACCGCAACACCGGACAAGGGCAGCGATGTGGAATACAACCTACGCGACTGGGTAGTGCATGCCATCGGCGGACGCCAGGGCATGAAGACCCGTGAAGACTGGCGCGGTATATGGGCATCCAAGAAGGCTTCCAAATCGGCGCGGGTCGCCTTCGAGTGGGCGTTGCTCCCCACGCAGCAGATCTATCGCCCGGGTGACTATAACTGGGGCATGTCGGTATTCAACCTCCCGCCGGGCAGCGCGTTCGACCTGGAAGTGATCTGGCGCTGGCAAGGCAAAACCCGATCGGCGCGCATCGAGGAGATGCGCTGCGCCGAAGACCTGCGACTGGAGCCCGATTCACCATGAACCTGCCGCCTTGGTCTTTCCGATGGTGTGTCGTCCTCG
>JANNJF010000813.1:0-4445 GCA_031405715.1 Gammaproteobacteria bacterium
GCGCCCAGGCTGCTGGAGCGCGAGACGGCCGCCGAGAAGTCGACCACCCGGACGGTGGTCTGGACTTGTGTAGATACGAATGTCTTTTGAGAGAGAACGTAGCATGATGCTTCCTGCCACGTATTCAGAAATTCCCTAACATAGAAACAGGTCATACGCAGGGTTGTGCGTCTCCTCGACGTATTGATACCCGAGGTTGGCGAGAAATGCGTGGAACGCCTGCTTCTCCCCCGGCGGCACCTGCATACCCACCAGCACGCGGCCGAAATCCGCGCCATGGTTGCGGTAATGGAATAGACTGATGTTCCAGGTCTGGCCCATCTTGGTGAGAAAGTTCAGCAGGGCGCCGGGGCGCTCGGGAAATTCAAAGCGGTAAATGATCTCGTGCGCCGCAAGCGGTGCACGCCCGCCCACCAGATGGCGGATATGCACCTTGGCCATTTCGTTGTCGGTCATGTCGAGGGTCTCGTAACCCGCGGCGCGTAATGCATTCATCAGTTCTTCCGCCTCGCGCGCATCCCGGATCTGCACGCCGACAAACACGTGCGCACGCGACGGGTCGGCGTAGCGGTAATTGAATTCGGTGATGGAACGCTGCGCCACGAGGGAACAAAAGGCACGGAAGCTGCCCGGGCGTTCGGGGATGGTCACGGCGAAGATCGCCTCGCGCCGCTCACCGATCTCGGCGCGTTCCGACACGTGCCGCAGGCGGTCGAAATTCATGTTGGCGCCGGAGGCGATGGCCACCAGCTCCTGGCCCTGGATGCCTTCGCGCTCGATGTATTTTTTCATGCCCGCCACGGACAGCGCGCCGGCCGGCTCCAGGATGGAACGGGTGTCCTCGAACACATCCTTGATGCCGGCACAGATCTCGTCGGTGCTGACCAAAATAATCTCGTCCACAAACTGCTGCGCCAGGCGAAAGGTCTCCTCACCCACCTGGCGCACCGCCACGCCGTCGGCGAACATGCCCACGTGGTCGAGCAGCACGCGCGTACCCGCCTTGAGGGAGCTGTACATGGCATCGGCATCCTCCGGCTCGACGCCGATGATTTTGATTTCCGGCCGCAACGACTTGAGGTAGACCGCGATGCCGGCGATGAGACCGCCGCCGCCCACCGGTACGAACACCACATTCATCTGCGACGGATGCTGCTTCAACAGCTCCACGCCGATGGTGCCCTGCCCGACGATCACCTCCGGGTCGTCGTAGGGATGCACGAACGTGAGACCACCCTCGCGCATGAGGCCGAGGGCGTGGGCATAGGCGGCGTCGTAGTTTTCGCCCTCCAGCACCACCGCAGCACCTCGGCTGCGGATGGCGTCGATCTTGATCTGCGGCGTGGTAACGGGCACTACGATCACGGCACGCGTACCCAGCTTCTGCGCCGCCAGTGCCACGCCCTGGGCGTGGTTGCCGGCGGAGGCGGTGACCACCCCACGCGCCAAGGCCTGCGGCGACAGGCCGGCCATTTTGTTATAGGCGCCGCGCAGCTTGAAGGAGAACACCGGCTGCTGGTCTTCACGTTTCAGCCAGACACGGTTGTTCAGACGCCGCGAGAGATTGGGCGCGAGCTCAAGGGCCGTCTCACGCGCGACTTCGTAGACGCGGGTGGTGAGTATTTTTTCCAGATAGCGTTGTGGCATGGGCGTAATCTACCAAAAACAGCGCTGTCCGGCTCTTTTTTATTGCGCCTACAACCGGTATGCTCGTCCCAACACGCACACAGGGGGAGCAATGACCCAGGACGAAATGAAAAAGGCCGCCGCCCGGGCGGCCTTGGAATACGTCGAGGCCGGCAGCATCATCGGCGTCGGCACCGGCTCCACCGCCAACCACTTCATCGATGCCCTGGCGACGATCAAGGGGAAAATCGAAGGCGCGGTGGCGAGCTCCAACGCCACTGCCGATCGTCTCAAGAAACACGGCATCCCGGTGCTCGACCTCAACGCCACCGGCGGGCTGGCGCTGTACGTGGACGGTGCCGATGAGTCCACCCGCCACCTGCATCTGATCAAAGGCGGCGGCGGTGCCCTGACGCGGGAAAAGATCGTGGCCGCGGCGAGCAAGATCTTCGTGTGCGTGGCGGACGAGACCAAGCTGGTGGACGTGCTGGGCGCCTTCCCCCTGCCGGTGGAGGTCATCCCCATGGCGCGCAGTTATGTGGCGCGCGAAATCGTCAAACTCGGCGGTGAGCCTATACTGCGCGACGGTTTCACGACAGATAACGGCAATGTCATCCTGGACGTACGCGGACTGAAGATACTCAATCCGGTGGAGCTGGAGGAAAAGCTCAACAATATCGTCGGCGTGGTCACCAACGGCCTGTTCGCCCGGCGCCCGGCGGATGTGCTGATCCTCGGTACCCCGAGCGGCGTCAAAACACTGAAATAATTCCGCGCCGCCTGCGCGGTGCCCTTACCCTCCATGCCAAAACTCACCTTTTACGGCGCCACTCAGCAGGTCACCGGCTCCTGCTACCTGCTGGACACACCGGGCAGTCGGGTACTGCTGGACTGCGGCCTGTTCCAGGGACCGCCCGCCACGGAGAAACAGAACCAGCGGCGCTTCCCGTTCAAGCCAGCGACCATCGACGGCGTGATCCTGTCCCATGCCCATCTCGACCACTCGGGTCTGCTGCCCAAGCTGGTGCGCGAGGGCTATCGTGGTCCGGTCTACGTCACCCGTCCGACCCTCGACCTCATGCAGATCATGCTCAAGGATGCGGCGTTCCTGCAGGCCAAGGATGTGGAATGGGAGAACCGCCGCCAGCAGCGCGCCGGCCGGACACTCAGCACCCCGCTGTATACCCAGGAAGACGTGGAACAGGCCCTGCAGCTGTGCCGGCCGGTCAATTACGACGAAAGGTTTTTTGTCGCACCCGGCGTCGAGGCCTGCCTGCGCGACGCCGGTCACATCATCGGTTCGGCCATCGTCGAAGTGTGGGCCAGCAGCCACGAACGGCAGAAAAAACTCGTCTTCTCCGGCGACCTGGGCAACCGCTACGCGCCGCTCATGCCGGACCCGGCCATTATTACCGATGCCGACGTGTTGTTGCTGGAGTCCACCTATGGCGACCGCGACCACCGCTCCCTGCAAGCGACCCTGGACGAATTCGCCGCCATCCTCGACGCTGCCGCGGACAGCGGCGGCAATGTGCTGATCCCGGCATTTGCCGTGGGCCGCTCCCAGGAAATCCTCTACCGCCTGGGCGAACTGTACCAGGCGGGCCGGTTGCAACAGCAGAAGGTGTTCCTCGACAGCCCCATGGCCATCGCCGCCAGCGAGGTGCACCAGCGCCATCGCAAGTTATTCGACAAAGAGACCCTTGCCACCCTCGGCAAGAGTGGTGGCCATCCGCAGGCGTTCCTGCCACCGTTGCAATATACGCGCAACACGGAAGAATCCATGGCCATCAACCGCATCACCGGCGGCGCCATCATCATCGCTGGCAGCGGCATGTGCACCGGCGGACGTATCCGCCACCACCTCAAATACAACCTGTGGCGCAAGGAGGCGCACGTGATCATCGTCGGCTTTCAGGCGCAGGGCACACCGGGCCGCGCACTGGTGGAGGGCGCGAAAAAACTCCAGCTGTTGGGTGAACCCATCGCAGTCAAGGCGCACGTCCACACCCTCGGCGGGTTCTCCGCCCACGCGGGACAAAAAGAACTGGTGGAATGGGCCGGGCGTTTCAAGACGCCGCGCCCGCGGCTGTACCTGGTGCATGGGGAGATTGATGCCATGCAGGCATTACGTGACAAGATCCGTACTGATTTGAAATGGGATGCGGTCATTCCACAGCCTGCGCAGACTATAGATCTGTGAGAAAACCTCAGAACTAGTCCCCTCTCCCCCGCGTTTTTCGGGGGAGAGGGGACCTTTCATGATCGTCTCTGCCACGTGTTCAGAAGTTCCCTACGCCATCACCCGCGATATCTGGATATTCAGTTTTTTGATGCGATGCCACAAGCTGCGTTCCGAGATACCCAGGCGCTTGGCCGCCTGCACCTGCACCCCGTTGCACGCCTCCAGTGCCTGTAAAATGGCGCGTCGCTCCAGCTCTTCCAGCCAGACATCCAGGATCTGGTCACCCATTTGTTCCAGACAGCTCGCACTGGTGCTGTCGCCAGCGGTGTCCGGACGGATGGCGTAGGGTAGATCCGCCTGATCGATCTCCGAACCCTTGCAGGACAGCAGCGCCCGCTCTACCGCATTGCGCAGCTCGCGGATGTTGCCCGGCCACGGGTGGCGCGTCAGCACATCTATGGCCGCAGGGGTGAAACCACTTACCGCTTTGTCGGTATCGGCAGCGATCTCGTGCAGAAAACTCATGGCCAATGATGGCACGTCGTCAGCGCGCTGGCGCGCCGGGGACGAAATCATATTTACCACGCCCAGTGGCGTTCATGCTCTGGAAGTGCTGGATGTCCAGTATCCTGCG
>JANNJF010000814.1:0-1738 GCA_031405715.1 Gammaproteobacteria bacterium
GGCTCATCGCCGCCGCGCTGCGCGCTGTGGGGTGCATCTCCGCGGAGCACCTTCAACTCATTGCCACCCGCCGCCGCGCGCACGCCGGCGGCGATACTGAGTTCCATGTGGGTGTCTTTCAGCGGGATCGTCACCGGATTGGAATGGATGTAGGCCTCGCCCTTGAACTTGTCGTAGGTGACGGTGTAGGGATAGGATTCACGCCCGAACCCGAGGGTGCCCTCCTTCTGGCCCTGCATGCGTAGGTTGATGCGCTTTTCCAGCTCGGCGCTGTCCACCGCATGGCTGAAGCGCAAGGTCGCCACGACCTTCTTCAATTTCGGGTCGCGCGGGTCCTGATAGAACTCGATCTGCTCGACGTTGGCGGTAAACGGTGCGGAACGAAAACGGTATTCGTATTTCTCCAGGCGCACGTGATCCGGAAACAGGCTGCGCTGGAACTCGACCACGTATTCCTGATCCACCGCCCAATCCTGCTTAGGATTGAAACTCAAACGGCTGTCGTTGGCCCACACCCACTCGCCGGCCATCGCCGGGGTCATCTTGATACCGCTGGTAATGGGTTTGCCGATCTGCTCCAGCCGCGCCGCCGAACCGCTGAAATCGATGTGCACAACATCGGGCTTGGCGTCTTCCTTGAGCGGCGTGGCACCGGGCGAGGTGCCCACGAGGGAGAACTCCACCGGCTTCGGCAGGCTGGCGTACCAGAGATAACCACCGACCGCCGCGACCACCAATACCACCGACGCCACGGAAGCGACCAACACCCGCCGCGGATTGCGCCGCATCCAGTCGCGCGCCGCATGCAGACGCTGTGGCAACGCCGCCAGCCAGGGGATACGCGCGATGCGCGCCCGTTGCTCGGCAACCCAGGGGGGCGGAGACCAACTCAGGTTACCGAACAGGCGCGGTAACCACCGCAACACGGCCAGACTCACGTTCACCACACCCTGGACTGCACGACGGAATACGTTGGCCAACTGAACTCTCCCTTCATTTATTGTTGTGTACTGGCACGCGTCCCTGGCAGTAACGACGCGCGACGTTCACTCTGCCCACGATTGTACGCCCAACAGTCACGTCATGGACCAAGCCCCGCCAAATTCAACCCACCTCCGAGTCAACCATCCCACATCCGAGCCAACCCACCTACGCCCGACACAGCCTAGCCCAACCCAACCCGACCAACCAGCCCAACCCAACCCAACCAACCCACCCCAACCCAACCATCCCACCTCAACTCACTCAGCCATCCCCAACCCGACCCGCCCGCCCCGACCCAGTCCCCTCTCCCCCCGCGTCTTTCGGGGGGAGAGGGCTAGGGTGAGGGGGGAATAATCACGCCCCCAAACCAACAGCACAAAAGCAAGACCACCCAACAAGCTTAGCCACTTTTCAGCAACACCACGACATTAGATTAGCAGTAAGCAATCAAATAATAGTAAGACAGACTGAACCAGGCCCCGACGCCACGACTTCCCGCACTGCCCCCGCACTGCCCCACACCGGCGGAAGACCGCGGGCACATACCCAAGCCGATAATGAGCCATACCTAATATACCGATGGCTTGAATGGCAGACTTTGTATTTCCGTGGAATGGGCTTAGTATTTCGTGATGAAACGCTGCGCTCGCGCTAAGGACGGTCGCATCCATTCCTTCCTCTCTATGCTGAAACCGTGATTTCGGGTGTAGTCCTGTTTGTTGAAACGGGACTTTTAGGGTGTCTAATTGTAGTG
>JANNJF010000815.1:0-1748 GCA_031405715.1 Gammaproteobacteria bacterium
CCTCCTCCGGCAGCAGCTCCAACATGCGCGCCTCGGTGGCGTCCGGTGCATGCGGCTGGCGGCATTGGGGACAGAGCTTGCGCACCAGACGCTGCGCCACCACGCCCAACAGACTCGATGCCACCAGGAACGGCTCGACCCCCATGTCCACCAGACGCGTCACCGCACCCACGGCGTCGTTGGTATGCAGGGTGGCCAGCACCAGATGGCCCGTGAGACTCGCCTGTACCGCGATCTGCGCGGTCTCGAGATCACGGATTTCACCGATCATGATGATGTCCGGGTCCTGCCGCAGGATGGCGCGCAGGGCGCGCGCGAAGGTCAGCTCGATCTTGGCATTGACCTGGGTCTGGCCCACGCCGTCCAGGTCGTATTCGATGGGGTCTTCCACGGTGACGATGTTGTGGCGCTTGGCATCCAGCTGCGACAGCCCGGCATACAGCGTGGTGGTCTTGCCCGAGCCCGTGGGGCCGGTAACCAGGATGATGCCGTGGGGCTGGTGGATCAGATGATCCAGCCGCTCGAGGGTGGTCGAGGCCATGCCTAAGTTGGTGAGATTGAGACGCCCCGCCTGTTTGTCCAGCAGGCGCAGCACCACCCGCTCGCCGTGCCCCGTGGGCAAGGTCGAGACACGCACGTCCACGGGACGGCCCGCCAAGCGCAGGGTGATGCGACCGTCCTGGGGCAGGCGCTTCTCGGCGATATCCAGGCGCGCCATGATCTTGATGCGTGAGGCGATGACGCCGTGCAACACCTGTTGCGGCTCGACGATGTCCCGCAGGATACCATCCAGACGGAAGCGCACCACGGAGCGCGTCTCGAACGGCTCGATATGAATATCCGACGCGCCCTCGCGCACCGCCTGGCTCAGCAGGGCATTGATCAGGCGCACGATGGGGGCATCGTCCTCGCTCTCCAGCAGATCCGCCGCCTTGGGCAGGTTCTGGGCCAGTTCCTTCAGGTCCATGTCCTCGCCCAGATCGTCCACGATCTGCATGGCGTGATTCATGCCGCGGTCGTAGGCGCGATTGAGCGCCGTCTCGAAATTCTCCGGAGTGAGTTCACAGATCTGGATCGGTTGCCCGAGCACGCGCCGCAGTTCCGCCAAGGCCGCGCTCGACACCCCCGGACGCACCCACACCTCCATGGCATCCTGCGCCTGGCGCGCACTGATGACGCCATGGCGCTTGGCGAAGTGATACGGCAGACGCTGGGTGGCCTGGAGATCGAGCTGTTGCAGGTCGGGCGCCGTGGTCATGGGGATTACTCAGGTACTGTCTTGGGTCCCGCGTTGTCGACGGTGGGCGACACGACGACCGGTGCCGGGGGCTCGCCTTCACGTTTCGCCTCACCCGGATCCGTCGCGCCTGCATCTTTCTCCACGGGCTCTTTCTCCACGGCCTTCGGCACGGGCTGGACCGGCTTGAAACGCTGCATGATCGCGGCGCGCTCGCCACGATTGCTGCGATCACCGGCGCCGATGGTCTCATAGCGATCGGCGGTGACACGATAGGTGTCGTTGGCGTTGCGGATGATCACCGGACGCAGGAATATCATCAGGTTGGTCTTGCCCTTGGAGCGGCTGCGATACTTGAACAACTCGCCGAGGACCGGGATGCTGCCAAGGATCGGTACCTGGGAGACACTGCTGTTGCTTTTATCCTCGATGAGACCACCGAGCACCATGGTGTCGCCGTCGTCGATGATCACCGTGGTGTCCAGGGAACGCTTGTTGGTGATCAGGTCGG
>JANNJF010000816.1:0-4624 GCA_031405715.1 Gammaproteobacteria bacterium
GCCGGAACTCACGTGGGGAATCGTGATGTCGCCGTCGCGCACGCTCGCGCGGAACGAAGCGAAGGTGTCGACGAAGGCAGGCGTGGTCTGCGCCTCGGCGCCGTACGTGCGCGCACCTTCACACCGAACAGGCGCAGCAAGCCGTTGGCGAGTATGTTGATGAACCATACCACCGGGTAACTGAGCCGGAGCAGCGGCCGCAGCACGTAGGCGCTCGGATAGGCAATGCGCTCCGGACGCAGGGCGGCGAGCGTCTTGGGTGCGAGGTCGGTGAGGATCAGTACCACCAGCGCGATGATCACGGTCGCGATGCCGATGGCGCTTTCCTTCTCGCCCCACAGGCGGATGACGGTGACGGTGGTGAGCGCCGAGAACAGCGCATTGACCGAATTGCTGCCGAGCAGGATGACGCCGATCAGCCGGTCGGGACGCTCGAGCAGCTTGGCGGCCAGGCGTGCGCCGCGGTGGCCGGACGCGGCCTGATGGCGCAGGCGGTAACGGTTGAGGGTGACCAGACTGATCTCGGCGGCGGAGAAAAACGCGGAAACAAAAACGAGGAAGATCAGAATGCCAAGCAACGTACTGATGGGAATGTCATCCAAGCCTTGTCTGCCTCAGGGTTCTTACGCAACGGTGGATTCTAGCATAGGGGTGTGGAGGGGGCACTTCGTCCCGCGCCGGCGGGAATAGGCCATGTTGCACTGCGCTGTGTCCGGGGCGGCTGCCTCATGGGAGCCGCCGGCAGGGCCGTGGCGCGTCAGCGGCGCAGGATCACTTCCAGGACAAACTTACTGCCAAAATACCCCAGTGCCAGCAGGACAAAGCCGCTCAAGGTCCAGAGCAGGGCGGTACGGCCGCGCCAGCCAAACCGCCAGCGCCCCAGCAACAGCACCCCGAACACGCCCCAGCCGATGAACGACAGCAGGATATGATGGGTGAGGCGCAGGGGTTTGCCGAACACCGCCTCGGAAAAGAAAACGCCGCTGATGAGTGTCAGCGTGAGCAGCAGGAAGCCGAGGCCGATCATGCTGAACATCAGACTTTCCATGGTCTCCAGCGGCGGCAGTGAACGCAGTATGCCGCCGGGATGGTGACTGCGCAGCTGCTTTTCCTGCAACGCCAGCATGAGACTCTGCACCACGGCAATACACAGCAGGCTGTAGGCCACAAGGGAAATGACGATGTGCGCGGAGTAGAGCGGGGTAGTGTTCAGGACAAGCCGGTGACCGATGGGAAAGAGCCACTCGACCAGCATGGTCAACGCGGCGGCCGGCAGGATGAACACGCCCAGGCTCTCGATCGGTTGACGCAGGGCGGAGAGCAGGTAGATCAACACCACCACCCAGGCCACCAGGGACACCGCATTGGTCAGGCCGAGATTGAGGGCGTTGTTCAGCAGCAGTCCGGCGTAGAGCACCGCTCCATGCAACATGACCGCGCCGGCCGCCAGGCTGAAAATACCCAGTCGGACGGTGCCGGCGGCGCGTGTGCCGTGACGCAGGTCGCGCCACAGGAGCATGCCGACGCTGAGATAGAGCGCCATGGCCAGGAGATTCATGAAAGCGGTGTTCATCATCAATAGTCCCGCCGGCATGATGGCACAGGTTGCGCTGCAGATGAAGGGGAACGCTAACCAGGGGGAGTGCGGGAGCTCGCTCCCGCTTTCATAGCGGCGGCTTGCCGCCGCATTCCATACTGAACACCGCACCCATGTAGAGAGCGGGAGCAAGCTCCCGCTATAAAAGCGGCGGCAAGCCGCCGCACTCCATAACAGGTGCCCCACCAATCCATGCCTCGTCGGTAGTTATAGAGGCACAACAAGCGCCGAGCCTGAGTCCGGGGTATAATTTCCCCGTGTGGCGACAGAATGCCGCTTTCCGCCCAGCCCGAGGACTGATCAGAACATGTTTGAAAATCTCAGCACCCGTTTGCAAGCCACCCTTAAAAACCTGCGTGGCGAAGGCCGGCTGACCGAGGCCAATATCAGCGAGACGTTGCGCGAGGTGCGTATGGCCCTGCTGGAGGCGGATGTCGCGTTGCCGGTGGTCAAGGCCTTCATCGATGACGTGCGTGCCCAGGCCATCGGCCAGGAAGTGCTCGTCAGCCTCGCCCCGGGCCAGGTGGTGATCAAGGTGGTGCACGACGCCCTGGTGCGGCTCATGGGCGATGCCAACGACCGCTTGAATCTCGCGGTTAAACCGCCGGCGGTGATCCTGGTGGCCGGTCTGCAGGGCGCGGGCAAGACCACCAGCGTGGCCAAGCTCGCGCGCTATCTGCAGGAGCGGGAAAAGAAAAGCGTCGCCCTGGTGAGCGCCGACGTCTACCGGCCCGCGGCCATCGAGCAGTTGAAAAAATTGGCGGGCGACGTGGGCGCCGAATTTATCCCCAGCACGCCGGATCAGAAACCGGTAGATATTGCCCGGGCCGCGATTGAGCACGCCCGCAAGATCTCGGTGGACGTGCTGATCGTCGACACCGCCGGACGCCTGCATATCGACGCGGACATGATGCAGGAGATCGCCGCCATCCACGCGGCCATCCAACCGATCGAGACCCTGTTTGTGGTGGACAGCATGACCGGCCAGGATGCGGTGAATACCGCCAAGGCCTTCAACGATGCGCTGCCCCTGACCGGTGTGATACTCACCAAGACCGATGGCGACGCGCGTGGCGGTGCTGCCCTGTCGGTGCGCTTTGTTACCGGCAAGCCGATCAAGTTCCTCGGCGTGGGCGAAAAGACCGACGCCCTGGAGCCCTTCCACCCGGATCGCCTGGCCTCGCGCATCCTCGGCATGGGCGATGTGTTGAGCCTGGTGGAGCAGGCGCACCGCACGGTCGATCAGGAGCAGGCAAAAAAACTCGCACACAAAATCACCAAAGGCAAAGGCTTCGATCTGGAGGACTTCCGCGACCAGCTGCTGCAGATGGAAAAAATGGGCGGCGTCGCGAGCCTCATGGACAAGCTGCCGGGCATGGGCAAACTGCCGGACGCGGCCCAGGCGCAGATGGCCGAGAAGCAGACCCGGCGACTGGTGGCCATCATCAATTCCATGACCCCGCAGGAACGGCGTTTCCCCGACATCATCCGCGGCTCGCGCAAGCGCCGTATCGCCGCCGGCTCCGGCACGCAGGTGCAGGACATCAACCGCATGCTCAAGCAGTTCGGCGAGATGCAGAAGATGATGAAACGCTTCGGCAAGGGCGGTATGCAGAATATGTTGCGTGGGCTGAAGGGTCGGATACCGGGGATGCCGTTTTAAGGTTGGAGTGCGGGAGCTCGCTCCCGCTTTCATAAAGGCGGCTTGCCGCCGCATTCCATAATCCACACCGCGTCGATTTGGAGCGCGGGAGCAAGCTCCCTATATTAAAGCGGCGGCAAGCCGCCGCACTCCAGCCGCCGCACTCCAAAAGGGGGTGTCACGGGTGTTTAAGTATTTGCTAAAGTTCTTGGCACAACCCCCCGAAACAAAAGGAAGTATTTGCCCCGGAGCGAGTAGCGGGGAGGATTGCAAAAACACTTCAACTCCGTATACTGAGTTTTAAATGCCTACATTATGGTGTTTAGCACATTAGGGAGAGCATCGATCATGTCCACGGTAAAGCCAGCAGCAAAAGAACGTCGCGGTCACAGCCAGGAATTGGTCGACAAGTTGGTGGCAGAGCGCACCGAAATGCTGGTGATCTTCTGCCGTCTCGCCGGGGTGGAGCCCTACACAGCCACCCGGCCGGTGCAAAAACTCCTGCAGTCATTCTGTCAGATACTGGTGGATTATATTGCCGCCGGACACTTCGCGCTGTACGAGCGCATCGTTGAAGGCACGGAACGCCGTGAGGACGTGGCCAATCTGGCCGGTCGGCTGTACCCGCGCATCGCGGAATCCACTGAGATGGCCCTGGATTTCAACGACAAGTACGATTGTGAAGACCACTGCACCGAGCTGACCTCCCTGTCGAAGGACATGTCGAAGTTGGGAGAGGAATTGGCGCTGCGCATCGAGCTGGAAGACAAGTTAATTAAAGGGTTGGCTCGGCGCTGAGCCTTCTTTAGTTAGAAGGCCTCAACTGGCGCTGATCATCGCCGCGGATAATTTCAGCGATCAGGATTTTCCCCTCAGCCCCCGGTGAGGGACATAAAGCGCACGATCTTGCCTGGTTGAGTAGTAAACTCATGCCGTTCGGGTTTATGTGAGATAGCCTGAACAATCGCCTGTTTTAATTCCCCGTCTGAAATTCCCGCCCGTAACAAAGGCCGCAATTCCACGTTGTTTTCCTGTCCGAGGCAGGTGTAGAGCGTGCCGTCCACGGTAATGCGCACGCGATTACAGGTCTCGCAGAAGTGTTGGGAAATGGGTGTGATAAAGCCGATGCGCAGTTCCGTGCCCGCCACGCGCAGGTAACGCGCCGGCCCGCCGCCCTGCATTACCGCGGGGATGAGTTCGTAGTGTTGTGCCAACTCGCGTTTGACGTCCTGCAGATTGACATAATGATCCACCGCCTCGCGCCCGGTATCGCCCATGGGCATGGTTTCGATAAAACGCAGGGTGAAATCATGGGTGATGCAGAACGCCACCATGTCGGCGATCTCGTCCGCGTTGATGTCTTTCATGACCACCATGTTGATCTT
>JANNJF010000817.1:0-3447 GCA_031405715.1 Gammaproteobacteria bacterium
ATATGCAACTGTATGCCGGCCTGTCGGACAAGGACACCGGCATGGTGACGGAGGGCTTGGCAAAATCCAGCATTCCCTACCGCGTCGAGGCCGGTGGTCTGATCATGGTGCCCGCTGGAAAAGTAGCGGATGCGCGCATGAAGCTCGCGGCGCAGGGCCTGCCCAAGGGTTCGGAAAGCGGTTTCGAGATGCTGCAGCAGGAGCAGGGTTTCGGCACCAGTCAGTTCGTCGAGAATGCGCGCTACCAGAACGCCCTGGAGAACGAACTGGCGCGCTCCATCGGCGCGCTGTCCAACGTGGAAAAGGCGCGTGTGCATCTGGCCATCCCCAAGCAATCGGTCTTCGTGCGCAATCGCCAGCCGCCGACCGCGTCGGTGTTGATCAATCTTTATCCCGGACGCAATCTGGACGAAGGCCAGGTCGCGGCCATCGTGCACCTGGTGGCGTCCAGCGTACCCAACCTCGATACCGCACACGTGACCATCATCGACCAGAAGGGTCGGTTGCTGAACTCCACTGAGTCATCGCGCGAAGGCGCGTTGAATGCGGGTCAGTTCGACTACACCCGCAAACTGGAAGAGTCTTATGTAAAACGCATCGAGCAGCTCATCACGCCCATCATCGGCATGGGCGGTGTGCGCGCGCAGGTGGTGGCCGATCTCGATTTCACCGTGAGCGAGCAGACGCAGGAGAAATTCAACCCGGAGCAGCCGGCGCTGCGCAGCGAGCAGACAGCGCAGGAGCAGAGCAACGGCAACGGCATCGCGGGTGGCGTACCGGGGGCGTTGTCCAATCAGCCGCCGGGCGGCTCGATCGTGCCTGAAACCACTGCGGCGAAGCAGCCGCCCGCCGGCAAGCCGGGCGCAGCAGCGCTGCCGGCCGCCGCACCCGCGCCGGTCCCGAGCAACAGCAGCAACCGCGCGACGCGCAACTACGAGCTGGATAAGGTCATCAGTCACACGCGCCAGGCGAGTGGCGGCATCAAGCGTATCTCGGTGGCGGTATTGGTGGACGACAAGCAGGGGACGAACGAAGACGACGAAGTCGTACGGACACCGCTAAAACCGGAGGAGCTGGAAAAGATCACCGGCCTGATCAAAGAAGCCATCGGCTTCGACGAAAAGCGCGGCGACAAACTGAGTGTTATCAACGTGCCGTTCAGTATGCCGCCCGCCATCGAGGCCCTGCCCGAGCCGCCGCTGTGGAAAGAGGCGTGGGTGTGGGAGGCGGGCAAGCAGTTGCTCGCGGGGCTGCTGGTGTTGTTCCTGCTCTTCCGTGTGCTGCTGCCGGTGGTGCGCGGGTTGCTGGGACGACAGGCCGCGTCGGTGGCGGTGCTGACACAGGCACAGTCGCAGATGCTGGCGATGCAGCCGAATCGGCCGCAGATGTCCGGTATGCCAGCGGTGGTCGGCGGCGCACCGGTGTCCCTCGGCGGGCCGACGGACTATGACTCGCAGCTGAACGCGGCACGCAGTCTGACCTCCCAGGATCCGAAGCGGGTGGCGCAGGTGGTCAAGACCTGGGTAGCCAGCGATGGCTGAGGCGGCGGGAAAAATCACCGGTGTGGAACGTGCCGCCATCCTGTTGCTCGCCCTGGGCGAACAGGAGGCATCGGAAGTCCTGAAACACATGGGTCCAAAAGAGGTGCAGAAGCTCGGTCAGGCCATGGCCACGCTGAATAACGTATCGCGCGGCAAGGTCAGCGAGGTGCTGGGCGAATTCGTGCAGACCGTCGAGGGCCAGACCTCCATCGGCATCGGCTCGGACGATTACGTGCGTAATGTTCTGAAGAAGGCGCTGGGCGACGACAAGGCCGGCGGCCTGATCGATCGTATCCTGCTGGGCGGCAATACCAAGGGCCTGGAAGGCCTGAAGTGGATGGAACCGCGTGCGGTCATGGAAATGATACGCCTGGAGCATCCGCAGATCATCGCCATCGTGCTGGCGTATCTCGACAGCGATCAGTCGGGCGAGGTGCTGGCACTGTTTCCGGAAAAGATGCGCACCGACCTGATACTGCGTGTCGCGATGCTCGATGGCATCCTGCCGTCCGCACTGCAGGAACTGAACGACATCATGGAAAAGAAATTCGCCGGCAACGCCACCAGCAAGCTGAAATCCTCCAGCGTCGGCGGCCTCAAGGCCGCCGCCAATATCCTCAACAACATGAATGCCTCGGTGGAGGCGGGTATCATGACCGGTCTCGAGGCGGTGGACGCCGACCTGGCGCAGAAGGTACAGGACCTGATGTTCGTATTCGACAATCTCGCCGCGTTGGATGACCGTGGTGTGCAGACCCTGTTGCGCGAGGTGTCCTCCGAATCGCTGTTGCTGGCCCTGAAGGGTTGCGACGAGAACATGAAGGAAAAGATATTCAAGAACATGTCGAAGCGCGCGGCGGAAATGTTGCGCGACGATCTCGAGGCCAAGGGACCGGTGAAACTGTCGGAGGTGGAAACCGCGCAGAAGGAGATCGTGGGTATCGCGCGCCGTCTGTCCGAGGCGGGCGAGCTGTCCCTGGGTGGCGGAGGCGAAGAGTATGTCTGAGGAGCGCGGCGTGCCGGACACTCTGGATGTCGAACAGAAGTCCGCACGCAACACCGACAAAAGCGGCGCGCGCGAGCGCACGACAAAGATAATCTCCGCCGATACGCTCAGCGCTTACGAGCGTTGGGAATTGCCATTGGTCGAGGGGGCGCTGGGCAATCCCGGGGTCATGACGGCGAAACAGATCGAGGCCATACAAAAACAGGCCTACGACGAGGGCTTTGCCCAGGGCCGGAGCGATGGTCTGAAACAGATGCAGCAACAGGCGCAACGCTTCGAGCAGTTGATGCTGGCGCTGCAGACGCCCTTCGCCGATCTGGATCAGCAGGTCGAGCAGGAGCTGGTCAAGCTGGCCGTCGTGGTGGCGCGTCAGCTGGTGCGGCGCGAGATCAAAACCGATCCCGGCGCGGTGGTGGCGGTGGTGCGCGAGGCCATGGGTCAGCTGCCGGTGTCGTCGCAGCAAATTAATTTACACCTGCATCCGGAGGATGCCGCCCTGGTACGCACGGCGCTGTCCTTGAATGACGAGGACCGGCGCTGGCGCATCGTCGAGGACCCGATTCTGGCGCGTGGCGACTGCCGCATCCTGACGGAGACCTCGCGCATCGATGCCACGGTGGAGGCACGCCTCACGGCGATTATCGCCACCATGCTGGGCGGGGAGCGCCGCGATGACCGGCCGGATACCTGAGCCCGATGGCGGGCTGCGCTGGGCTGCGCGCCTGACGCAACAACGCGCCTGCCTCGATCGCCCCGTACCTATGGTGGTGGAAGGCAAGCTGACACGCATGGTCGGACTCACCCTCGAGGCGGTCGGTTGTCAGGCGGCCATCGGCGGGCGCTGCGAAGTGCTGGTGCCGAACGGCGCCAGCATCGAGGCGGAGGTGGTCGGTTTCGCCG
>JANNJF010000818.1:0-5006 GCA_031405715.1 Gammaproteobacteria bacterium
GGCGCACGGAGTTGGCGTCGGTCTCCCCGGTCGCTAGCCAGCGCCGCGAGTCAGCGAGCACGGAAGGGCACTCTCAGAGCAGATGTAAGCCAGCACCGCAGTGTGGTGTGTCTTACGGCGACTCGGCCAATTCCTTCAGCAGCGCTGTCTGCGCGGTAAACGGCTCGTGCGTGGCGGGTTGCACACGCTCATACGTACCATCGCTACGCAATTCCCAGGCTTGAGTATTGTCGGCGAGGCTGTAACTGAGGGCCTCCTTTACCGCGCGCTCGCGCAGTTCCGGTTCGGTAACCGGAAATGCCACCTCGACACGGCGGAAGAAATTTCGATCCATCCAGTCGGCACTCGACAGCCAGACCTCTTCCTTGCCGCCATTCAGAAACCAGCAGACCCGTGGATGCTCGAGAAAGCGGCCGATGATGGAGCGTACGCGGATGTTTTCCGACAGTCCGGGTACGCCGGGCCGCAGGCAGCAGATGCCACGTACGATAAGGTCGATTTGCACGCCATGCTGGGATGCCTGGTACAGCGCCTGAATGATCTGCGGTTCGACCAGGGAGTTCATCTGCGCCATGATGTGCGCTTTATGGCCGGCACGCGCACGCGTGCATTCGCGCTCGATGCGTGTGATCAGTTCCTTGTGCAGGGAAAACGGCGACTGCAGCAGTTTCTTCAGGTGCGTCACACGCCCCAGACTGGTGAGCTGCAGGAATACCTTGCGTACGTCCTCGCCGATGGCGGGGTCGCAGGTGAACAGCCCGAAGTCGGTGTAAACGCGCGCGGTACGGTCGTGGTAGTTGCCGGTGCCGAGGTGCACGTAATAACGCAGGCGCCCGGCCTCGCGCCGCAGGACCAATATCATTTTCGCGTGGGTCTTGTAGCCGACCACCCCATAGACCACGTGCGCCCCGGCCTCTTGCAGCAGTTCGGCCAGACCGATGTTGGCTTCCTCGTCGAAGCGTGCCCGCAGTTCGATGATCACGGTCACTTCCTTGCCGGCGCGCGCCGCCTCGATCAAGGCGTCGACCAGCGCCGATTTCGGGCCGGTGCGGTAGAGCGTCTGCTTGATTGCCACCACGTTCGGGTCGCGCGCCGCCCTGCGCACAAAATCGACCACCGGCGCGAAGGACTCGAAAGGGTGGTGCAGTAGGATGTCGCCCTGGCGTATCGCCTGGAAAATACTGGCGTTGCGCAGTAAACGTGACGGTAGTCCGGGGACGAACGCCGGATACTTGAGATCCGGGCGGTCCACCAGATCATGGATCGCCATCAGGCGGCTTAAGTTCACCGGCCCGTTGACCTGATAGAGGTCACTGGCCTCGAGGTCGAACTTTTTCATCAGGTAGGACGCCATCTCCCCCGGGCAATTGTCCGCCACCTCCAGGCGCACGGATTCGCCATAACGGCGTGAACGCAGCTCACCTTCGACCGCGCGCAACAGATCGATGACCTCCTCTTCGTCGACGAATAGCTCCGAATTGCGCGTGACACGGAACTGGTAACAGCCGGTTACCTCCATTTCCGGGAACAAATCATTCACATAGGTATGGATGATGGAGGACAGGAAGATGAAGTCGTGCGGTCCGCTCCCGGCATCTGGCGGTATTTGGATCACGCGCGGCAGCGCGCGCGGCGCCTGTACGATGGCGATGCCGCCGCGCCGGCCGAAGGCGTCCCGGCCCTTGACCGATACGATGAAGTTAAGGCTCTTGTTCAGTATGCGCGGAAACGGGTGTGATGGATCGAGGCCCAGCGGGCTCAGCACCGGCAGGAGTTCTTCCTGGAAGTATTTGCGTATCCAATTCTCCTGATCGCTGTTCCACTCGGTGCGGCGCACAAAACGGATGTGTTCACGTTCCAGATCCGGAATCAGCAGTTCGTTGAGTACGCGGTATTGTTCGTCCACCAGACGGCGCGCCTCTTCACCGATGCGGCGCGCGACTTCCGCCGGCGTCAGATTGTCGGGACCGGCCTGGATCGAGCCCGAGACCAGTTGTTCGTTCAGGCGCGCCACGCGTATCTCGAAGAACTCATCCAGATTGGTGGACGAGATACACAGGAACTTGACGCGTTCCAGAAGCGGCGTGGCCGGGTCCTTGGTCTGCTCCAGGACGCGGCGGTTGAACGCGAGCCAGGAGAGTTCACGATTGAGATACAGCTCTGGTGGCGCGAGCGCTTCTGGTGGCTTCAGTTCTGGTACGCTCATGCGATGGGAAGGCCTAAGGAACCTCTGAACAAGTCCCCTCTCCCCCGTGTATTTCGGGGGAGAGGGCTAGGGTGAGGGGGGATGATCATGGATTTTTCCCTCACCCTGTCCCTCTCCCAAAGGGAGAGGGGACGTAGCACGATAGTTTCTGCCACTTGTTCAGAGGTTCTCTAACGTAGTGTTGCCACGAGATTACAAAACAAACGTGTCAATGATGTGACAGGCATGACCAGACCCATCATACGCGGGGCTGTGCGCTGAAAGGCAAGACCCCGGTGGTTCGGCCCGGTCATTCGGTTAGTGGAGGGGAAGAATCGGGTAAACATGATTTCCACTGTGACCAATCATGGCAAGGTGTGGTGGGCGTGGGCGCCGTGCCCACTCTCCATCCCCAGTACACGCTGGACAAACGGGTCGTATTCCATGTCGCCCAAGTCCGCCGCGTCCAAGAATGCGTACTGGTCGGCTCTGGCCAGACTGGCCTGGGGCCAGCGAGAGTCCGGTGAGGTGCGCAGTTCCTTGAGTTCCAGGGAAACGCTGCCGTCCCGTCCCGAGCGCACGAACTTGGCGGCGAGGGCCTCCTTGGCCAACCACAGCACTTCGATCCGCTCCCCGCCCAGCTTGCCGGCGTAGCGTAATGCCGGCCGGCCGAGGACGGACACGCTACCGGCCTGCTTCAGGCTGGCGAGCTGCCGTGGGTCGATAATGCTGTTCAGGGCAGACCAGTCTTTCTGCCGGCCCTGGGTGCGTAGTTCTCCCGGGGTGAACTGGATCAGCTTGCGATCACGATGGAACACCCGGGTCAACGTGAGCTCGCCGCGCCCGTCGCGCTGCCACACCTCGGCGTAATCGCCGCGTGCCGTTTCAACCTGGCCGTCCTGCCGGGTGAAATACCAGTCGGATGATTCCTCGTGCGCCCCCGGGATACGGCGGGTTTCCTGATAGCGGGCCGCGAGCGGTTGATAAACGTCCGGCCCGTTGGTGGTTGTGGTGTCGGCGCTTACCGCTCCGCCAGGGAGCAGCAATGCCAGGATGAAAACGAAATATCTCGGATACATTTGAGGTTTGCCTCTGGATAATGAACGTAATGCCATAAATATCGCCGCATCACCGTGGCAGTAGTAGTTGTAGGGTGGGCATAGCCCACCAGCGTTGCCATGTCGACGCCCCGTGTGGTGGGCGATGCCCACCCTACATACCAGGTGTTATATCTGTCGCTGTGTTTGGAAAAGAAAAACCGGCACACCCCAGGGGTGTGCCGGCGTGCGGCAAGTACAAACTCAATCGTCGTGCTTCAAGTTGAAGGCTTTCTTCATGACATGGTAGATCCAGTTCTGCTCCATCGACCCGTGAACCAGATGCGCCATGGGGCCGTTGGCGTAGACGGCCACGTCTTCACCGGCGTGCGTCTCGGAACCGAGGGGAATGCTGGCTTCCTGCAGAAAGCTGAGCGTGGCGGTGTCCGTGCCCGTGAGGTCGGGACGTTTCATGCCGCTGGCCACGGCGTCGCGCCAGCCGGGACCGTTGGTATATCCCAACGTGGTGTAGGGCAGACCCAGCGTGTCCTTGTCCAGGGTAGCGGGATCGCCGTCCACCTCGGGCACGGAGGAGACCAGGCCCAGGATGTCGTTACCGCGGTGGGGATAGCCGGCGATGGTGAACACGTGGCTGTGGTCGGCGGTGACGATGATCAACGTGTCCTCGGGATCCGTCATCTCGTAAGCCTTCTGCACGGCTTTAGCCATCTCGATGGTATCCAGGAGGGCGCGCTTGGCGTTGCCGGCGTGGTGGGCGTGATCGATGCGGCCGCCTTCCACATGCAGGAAGAAACCCTGGTCATTCTTCTTCAGCATCCTGATGGCTTTCTCGGTCATTTCGGTCAGCGATGGCTCCCCCGCCTTGTCACCGGCCCGGTCAGCCTCGTACTGCAAGTGACTGTTCTCGAACAGACCCAGCAGATATTCAGTCGCGGCCGGATCGGCGGCGTCAAAGCCAGCCTTGTTCCACACGTATTTTGCGCCGGTGCCGCGGGTGCCCACCCACTCGGCGGTCAGGTCGCGTCCGTCGTTGCGCCGGCCCTTGCTGCCGTATTCCGGGTCGGTCAGGGTCTTGGGCAGGAAGTAGGTGCGACCTCCGCCCATGGCCACCTTCAGGCTGGCCTTAACCGCCGGCGATACTTCGATCAACTGCTGGGCGATGTCCTTCACGCCGCAGCCGGCCGGTTTGTTGGAATCGGCTTCCCAATCGCGCACCGAGGTATGGGCGTAGGTGGCGGCCGGGGTGGCGTGGGTCAGGCGTGCGGTGGAGACGACGCCGGTGGATTTACCGGCGACCGCGGCCTGCTCCAGGAGGGTGGGCAGGGAATGGGTGGCGATCGCGACTGGATCGCACTCGCCGCGGGCGGTGAGGTGGTTCACCGACAACATGCCCTCGCGCGTCTTGTAGCCGGTCACCATGGCCGTCATGGTCGGCGCGGAGTCGGAGGTTTGCTGATCCCAGGAGTAGGTCTTGGAAAAAGCCGTATACGGGAAGGCCTCGAAAGACAGGCGGTTCTCCTCGCCGGTCTTGCCGTTCATCTGGCCCTCCAGGATGCGGGCAGCGGTGACGCTGGACACGCCCATGCCGTCGCCCACGAACAGGATGACGTTCTTGGCCTTGTGCATGTTGGGACGAAGGTGCTCGGCAGCGCGAATGAACTGCTGGCCGGCGTTATACCAGTCCTGAACCGACTCGGGACCCTGCACCACCGGTGCTGCGGCCATGGCAGGGCTGAGCGTTGCGGCGATCATGGCCGCCGATA
>JANNJF010000819.1:0-4081 GCA_031405715.1 Gammaproteobacteria bacterium
ATGTGCTCGCCATCCGCTCCGAACGCGACTCCGTCTTCACCCATGGCTTAAGCTCGAACCTGCCGCTGCTCGGGGCCGTCGCACTGACGTTCTTGTTACAGCTCGCGACGATCTACGTGCCCTGGCTCAACCCAATCTTCAAGACCGAGCCCTTGAGTTTAGGCGAGCTGCTGCTATGCCTGGCACTCTCGACGGTGGTTTTCTTCGCTGTGGAGATCGAGAAGATGATGATCCGGCGCGGGTGGCTCTACGGCACGGCGCCGCAGCCGCGCGAAAACGTGTAGGGTAGGCATCGCCCACCCTACGAAATGCCGTCTTCCATCAAGGAGTGGGGCGAAAGCGACGAAGCCATCTCTCTGGGGGCACACCTTGGACTGTCGGGGATAGGGAGATGACCACAGCCGCAAAAAACGCGGCCTCCCCATGACAACCATTCACAGTATTTCCTCTTCGTAAGTAGGCGCCATTCTTTTCTGACACGGACTGTTTCAGCAGATGACGATGGAATCGATGACAGTTGATCGGATTTTTTAGGCCGATCAACGGTAATTTTAATGTGATCCGTGATTTATCCCCAGAATCTGTTTCACTCCATCCCGACTACCTTTCTCTACGCTCTTGCGTCGGCGAAATTGCGCTTGACTTCACGCTTTTCAAAACGCTAGGCTCGCTCTAGCCAGCATGAAAGAACAAGAAAGCTCTGGCGTCTTGTGAAAGGAACTACCCACCCATAATTTGCAGGAGGCAATCATGAAGTCATCACGTGCTTTATCTCTTATCACCCTACTCGGATGCTTTGTCTTTTCAGCCGGGGCGTTTGCGGTCATTGACAACAGTGCGGCTATGGTTCAACTGCGCGACCCTGCCAACGGCGGTTGCATTGAAGCCGGCGCACCCTTGAATAATTGTTTCACCGATGCCAGTACCCTAGCAGACTGGATACATATCACACGGAACCCCGCTCCTAGCAGCACTGCACCGCTCTTGGTAAAAATTGGACCGGGAAATTATGGACAATTCTTTTGTGGTAACGCATCACTGAATAGCACATTTAGCAATATCACATACCAAGGCTCCGGCATGGGGCAAACCAAGATAGCGTCGATGACTATCACAAACTGTACTGATCTATTCTTCTCCAACATGACCTTCACTGGCGTGGGCGGTGGCACTGGCTATGCGATTGCTCTTATCAAAGGCGGCCCTAATACGACCTGGACAAACGTAGAGGTTCTTGGTTCGAGCTCCTGGAACGAATATGCTTGCGGTTCAAAGCGTGGTAAACACTATTGGTTCAGCAGCCGCATTCTTTCAAGTGGGTTCGGTACAACCGTCGCCTACAAAGCCCCGTGTGATGAGAGCTGGTTTCTTGGCACAGAAATATCCGCAATAGAACTTGGCAATCAACTAAACCAGTTGTCCGCGATTCAAGTTAGCGGTCGTGGCGAAGTACACGTGTATGGTTCGGTGATTCGGGCACTCAACAATGGAACAGGTATCGCCTCGGGCGCCAGCCATGCCGCAGTATCCGTGACCGGTACGGGCAATATGCATATCCACGGCACGGGTATCGATGCCATCAGTAGCTCGGCAAGTACCGTCGTCGCTCTTTATGCCGCCAATGGTGGCATCATCCACGCCAACGGGGCATCCTACAACATGAGCACCGGCGCTGGTGGCAAAGTGACACGCATCCTGAATCAGGGCGGGCATGTGCACGCGCCTTACCAGTGGGAAGAGCACCCTACCCCACCCAATATCGCTTCAGTCACTGGTGCGGACATGGTGGTACAAACCAACTGCGCTGCAACGGGCTGCCAGAAAGCCGGAACCGAAACCCATTTGCTGATCTATAACAGTAATTGCGTTGGCACGGGTGGTCCATGGTTTGATGTGGTTACCCGCGCCTGTCGATAGAGCGTGAAGGGATCTGGCCTGGGACGCGTACAGCCCAGGCCAGGGTTAGGGCTATACGCAGAGCAACGAGCGGGGACGGAGAGATTGAAGTTTGGTCACTCCGCTCTCCCTAAAATTGGCTGCCAAATTCACACCGTCATATTCCATCTTAAAAAGATCAATAACATTAGGAGAGAACCATGAAAACATTTTTTAGTGCCTTGTTTAGCACATTGATTGCTTGCATAGCATTTGTGTCGTCCGCATCGGCGGCTATTGACAACAACGCCCCTGCGGTAAAACTACAGACAAGCTGTACGGAAGCAGGGGTAGCGCTGAATAATTGTTTTACCAACATAGGCACATTAACCAGCTGGATCGGCAATACCAGGCTCCCAAAAAAAACTGCACCATTGCTTGTTGATATTGGTCCCGGGAAGTTCGGCCGCCTTGCATTGACGTGCAATGCTACTGCCGGATATACGGGGTATATATCTTTTGCCGGAGCGGGGCCTAGTCAATCAGTAATCCAATTCTCTGCCAGCAGTCAACCTCCTTTTGGGATCATTGAATCCAACGGATGCACAAATCTATCGTTTTCTGGACTCACAGTGAGTAGTGGCGACTCTCCTGTTTCGTTCAATTATGGTTACATTGTTTGGAACGGCGGCGGAATGTCCCATTGGAGCAACGTTGTAGCAGAGGTCTCAGCACGGGGCTGGTCAGAAGAAAGCTGTGGGGCCACTAAGGGTCAGCACTACTGGTTTGGTAGTCGATTCGTAAACACCGCCCTTGTCGGCATTGGCACCGCGTACTCCGCAAACTGTGATGACAGTTGGTTCATTGGTTCGGAAATTACCCTGACGACAAAACAGAAAGGCAGCCTAACCGCCTACAACGGCGATTTTTCCACGATTCGAGCCACGAATAATACCGAGGTACATGTCTATGGATCAGTTATCCGTGCCGTCGGACCAGACACTAGTCTATCCACTGGAAGCTTGACCGCCGTCTCTGTGGCGCTGAATGGCCAAGTACACCTACACGGCACCGGAATAGATGTTCTCAGTGCAGAACCCAGAAACGTCATCGCTTTATCAGCAGCCTCGGGAGGAATGATCCACGCGAACGGATCGTCTTATAATCTTTCGACTACCAGCGGGACAGTAACGCGCATCGTTAACAATGGCGGACATGTCCATGCCCCTTATCTCTGGGAGCATAAACCCAGCGCGCCACTTGTCTCTGTCACGGGCGCGGACATGACGACGGTAACGACCGGCACCAGCGATGGCCATCCCCATCTCGTAATTTACGATACAAGCTGCGCCTCGAAATGGTTCGATACTGTCGACAAACTTTGCAGCCCTTAAAATTCTCACGGCTGCCCGACCAGAAAATTTGCGTCGCAGAGTCAACAGCCAAGAGTATTACTACAAGTGTTATCGGTGTTTGTTGATTATAAGGGGACGGAGTAGCACTCAGCTCTGTCCCCTTCAACCCCAGGCAGACCGCGGCGGAGACCTATCGACACCACCCTTATGATAACGTCATCCTGGGTCTTATTCAGAAATTCCGCGGCGACAACGAACCGCTAGTACAACGCCGACTGCAACGCCTCGGCGATATACAATCGATAGTGATCGATCAGCAACAACGCAAACAACGCCGCCAGATACTGAATCGAGTATATGAAGGCCTTACGCGAAAGTGCGTCAGTGTAATGGCGGTACAGTTTCCACGCGTAATTCAGGAACAAGGCATCCAACAGCAAGGCGCCGATCAAATAGAACCAACCGCTCATCCTTGTGGCGAACGGCATGATGGTCACCGCGGTCAGCATGATGGTGTAGAGCAGGATGTGCAGGCGCGTGAATTCGGCGCCGTGGGTGATGGGCAGCATCGGGATGCCGACCTTGGCGCCACCGCCGCCCGCTCCGGTGCGCGCGGCGCCCACGCGTCCGGCCCACCTCTGGCCGTTCACGAAGCTGCAGGGGACCGACTATGTGAACGTGCAGGACCTCGCCAAACACTTCGGGCTCAAGCCGGCCTGGGCCAGGGCGGAACTCGCCCGGACGCTGGCCGATGCCGGCGGCGTGCGCTACAAGTTCGAGACCAACCAGCGCGACTGCTACCTCGACGGGGTGCGCGTGTTCCTCGGCGTTCCGGTGCTGCTGTTCAAGGG
>JANNJF010000820.1:0-2866 GCA_031405715.1 Gammaproteobacteria bacterium
GATAAAAAAAGACATGCCGGTGGTCGAATCCGCGGTCGGCACCCAGACCTCCCTCAGCACGGCCAAGGCCCTCGACCCGACGCGTGTCGCCACCGGCGTTTCGACGGTGCGTCTGCCGTTCCCGACGCACGTGGCGCGCAAACTGAAGATCGGTCAGCTGGTGGCTTTAAGCAGTTTCGATGACCCGGGCAAGAGCAGCAACGGCCGCATTGTTGAAATCCGTCCAGCGTTGAACAGCAGCACCGACAGTATGGATGTGATCGTGGAAATCCCCGGTGAGCGTGCCTGGTCGCCCAGCGGTAGCATCCGCGGCGAGGTCGTCATGGCGGTGAACCAGGGCGCCCTGGCCGTACCGGAACAGGCCATCGCCATCCGTCCGGCGGGTGCCGTGGTCTACACGGCTGAGAATGGCATCTCCAAGGCGCACACCGTGGTCACCGGCATCACGCGCAACGGACTGGTGGAGATCCGCGCAGGGCTCAAGGCCGGCGACACGGTGGTGGTGGATGGCGCGAGCCTGCTGACGGATGGCGCCAAGATCAACGTGCGCAACACCGACAGCAGCGCGCCACAGGGGCAGAAACAGCCATGAGCCTGCCGAGTTTTTCCATCAAGCGCAATATCCTCACCCTCATGGTGAGCCTGGTGCTGGTATTGTTCGGCCTGATCGGCTTCCTGCGCCTGGGTGTCGACAAATTCCCCAAGATCGACTTTCCGGCGATCTCGGTGATCACCACCCTGCCGGGCGCGGATCCGGAGATCATCGACAAGAACATCACCGACATTATCGAGGAAGCGGCCAACCAGGTCCCGGGGGTCAAGTCCATCACCTCGACCTCGTCCATCGGCGCATCGGTGGTGGGCATCGAGTTTGAACTGAACAAAGACCTGGACGTGGCGTATCAGGAGGTCAAGGCCAAGGTCGACGGCGTGGTGAAGCGCCTGCCGATCAGTGCCGATCCTCCGGTGACCAACAAAGTGGAAGTCGGCGCCAGTGCGGTGCTGTGGGTGGCGCTGCAGGGCGACCGCACCCTGCAGCAGCTCAATACCTATGCCGACGAGGTGATCAAACCCAGGCTCGAAACCATCAACGGCGTGGGCGAGGTGATTATCGGCGGCCAGATCAAGCGCACCATCCGCCTGTGGCTGGACAACGGGCGCTTGAGTGCCTATCGCCTGTCCGCGGTGGAGGTAAAAAAGGCCTTCGAACGCGAGCACATCGTCCTGCCGGCGGGATTCCTCAGCGGTCAGAGCCGTGAACTGCTGATCAAGTTCGATGCGGAGTTCAACGACCTGGCGAGCATGCGCCGCATGGTGGTGGCCTACCGCCAGGGTACGCCGATTTATCTGCAGGATGTGGCGCGGGTCGAGGACGGGCTGGAGGACGCGCGTAAACTGGCGCACTACAACGGCCAGCCCGCGGTCGGCCTCGGCATCATCAAGGCCAGCGGCGCCAACACCGTGTCCGTGGTGAATCTGGCGAAGGAGCGCATCGAGAAGGACATCATCCCCACGCTGCCGCCGGGCATGACGCTGAAATATTCCTCCGACGACTCCATCAGCATCCGCCAGTCCATCGAGGCGCTGCTGGAGCATCTGCTGCTCGGCACCCTGTTTGCCGCGCTCATGGTCTATCTGTTCCTGAAGAGCGGGCGCTCGACGCTGATCATCGCGACCGCCATTCCGGTATCGCTCATGGCGATCTTCGGCGTGATGTATTTCGTCGATTACACCCTGAACAAGATCACCCTGCTGGGGCTGCTGCTGCTCATCGGCGTGGTGGTGGATGACGCCATCGTGGTACTGGAAAATGTCTTCCGCCATCGGGAAGACGATCACGAGTCCATGGAAAAGGCCGCCATCGAAGGTTCCAATCAGGTGGTATTCGCGGTACTGGCGTCGAGCCTGACCCTGGTGTCGATCTTTCTGCCGGTGGCGTTCATCAGCGGCATCCTCGGCCGCTTCCTCGGCTCCTTCGCCCTGGTGGTGACCATCGGTGTGCTCGCCTCCCTGTGGGTATCGCTTACCCTCACGCCCATGCTGTGTGCGCGCTTCCTGTCGCTGCCCAATCACAACACCCCGGTATACCGCTTCCTGGAAGGCGCCTACAACCGGCTGGAAGGCGGCTATCGTTCGCTCCTCGCCCTGGCCACGGCGAACCGCTGGAAGGTCATAGGCATCGCCCTATTGATTGTGGCCTCCAGCGCATTCTTTTTTATCCAGGTGGGCAAGTCATTTGTCCCGGAGGAAGACGAGGGCCGCTTCGTGGTGCGCCTGCAGACGCCCCTCGGCTCCAACCTGGATTACACCACCGACCGCTTGACCAAGGTCGAGGCGATCCTGGCCCGGCACCCGGAGATTGTCAGCTACTTTTCCGCCATCGGCCTGGGGGATGGCGGCCAGGTGAGTTCCGGCGGCATCTATGTGACCATGCAGGATCGCGCGCTACGCAGCCTCTCCCAATCCGAATCCATGCGCGCGCTGCGCCAGGAACTGGGGCAGATCCCCGGCGCCCAGGTGTTCGTCGTGCTGCCGAGCTTCATCGGCGGAATGCGCAGCGAGCCGCTGCAATTCGGCATCGTCGGTCCGGACCTGCAGAAGATCAACCAGCTGTCCGATGAGATGGTGGCGCGCCTCAGCCAGCTCAGCGGCATCGCCAAACTGGACAAGGACCTGAAGCTGGATCTGCCCGAGGTGCGTCTTATCATCGACCGCGAGCGCGCGTCGCAGCTGGGTATCACCGCGGACGATATCGCCCAGACGCTGAGCATCATGACCGGCGGCCTGGACATCGCCGAATACAAAGATAACAACCAGCGCTATAAAATCCGCATGCAGATCGAGAAAAGCGAGCGCAGCAGCATCC
>JANNJF010000821.1:0-5720 GCA_031405715.1 Gammaproteobacteria bacterium
AATTCTTCAATGCCCCGCGCGCGCCCCGGGCGCAGCAGTTTCTGTCGAAGATACTGCGTCACTAATCAAAACCCTGAGGAACTCTGTTTAACCGCCAAGAACGCCAAGAAAAACTAAGGAACCTCTGAACAAGTGGCAGAAACTATCAGGCTACGTTCCCTCTCCCTTGGGGAGAGGGACAGGGCGAGGGAAAATCCATGATTACCCCCTCACCCTAACCCTCTCCCCCGAAAACCACGGGGGAGAGGGGACTTGTTCGGAGATTCCCTAAAAACATATTCAACAAAGCACTAATTCTTGCCAGCCCACCCAGGCACGCCTTCCAACACACGTCGCACCGGCCCAAAACTGCGCCGATGCACCGGGCTCACGCCCAACTCCGCCAAGGCCGCCACGTGGGCCACCGTGGGATAGCCCTTGTGACGGTCGAAACCATAACCGGGATAACGCGCATGCAATACCAACATCTCCGCGTCCCGCGCCACCTTGGCCAGGATCGACGCCGCGGATATAGCCGGCTCCGTGGCGTCGCCCCCGACGATCGTGCGCACGATACAGCTCAGCGCCGGTGCGCGGTTGCCGTCCACCAAGGCCAGGTGCGGAGTCATGGCCAGTGACGCCACCGCCCGCTGCATGGCGAGCAGACTGGCCTGCAGAATATTCAGCCGGTCGATTTCCTCCACCGTCGCGATGCCCAGGGCCCAGGCCAGGGCGTGGGCGCGGATCGCCTGGTCGAGTTGTTCGCGGCTCGTCGCGCTCAATTTTTTCGAGTCTGCCAGCCCGGGGATGTCGCGGGCCGGGTCGAGGATCACGGCGGCGGCATACACCGGGCCCGCCAAGGGGCCGCGGCCGGCCTCGTCCACACCGGCGATCAACGGGGGCGCATGATCAGGCGGCATGGTGGGTGGAGTCCTCCAGCAATCCCTGTATCGCTAGCGCCGCTTGCTCGCTCGCATTGCAGCGTAATGTCTTATGAATCGCTTCATAGGCACGCATGACCGACACCGCCTGACCTGGATAGGTGAGGAAGCGTTCCACCGTCAGCCCGAGTTTCTCCGGCACGGCGTCGGCCTGCAGCAATTCCGGCACCACTTCGCGCCCCGCCAGGTGATTGGGCATGGCATACAATTTTACGTGGGAGAATTTCCTGATCAGCCAGGCGCTCAAGGCCGACACCCGATAGGTCACCACCATCACGCGCCGCAGCAGCAGCGCTTCCAGGGTGGCGGTGCCGGAGGCCAGCAGGATGACATCCGCCGCCGCCATGGCATCCCGCGAGTGTCCATGCACCCGCGTGATGGGCAGATCCCAGGCCGCGTGGCGCTTGATCGCCTCCTCGAAGATCAAACGCGTGGCGCGGTTGACAAACGGCACCACGAACTGAAGTTCCGGGTCGCGCTGAAACATCCACAGCGCCGTGCGCACAAAAAGATCCGCGTGCGCATTCAACTCGGTCACGCGGCTGCCCGGCAGCAACGCGACGGTACGTTTTTCCAGCGGCAGCTTGAGGCGCACGCGGAACTCCCGGGCATCACGTGCGCCGTCGATCTCGTCCGCCAGGGGATGGCCGACAAATTTTACCGCTACGCCGTGCTCGCGGTAAAACTGCTCCTCGAAGGGAAACAGCACCAGCATCAGATCCACCGCCGCGCGGATCTTGCGCACACGCCAGGT
The DNA here is from genome assembly GCA_031405715.1 of Gammaproteobacteria bacterium. Classification (GTDB taxonomy): domain Bacteria; phylum Pseudomonadota; class Gammaproteobacteria; order Acidiferrobacterales; family UBA6901; genus JANNJF01. The sequence goes on from JANNJF010000821.1 coordinate 1,675, forward strand.
GCGCCACGCCCACACCTGCGGGCTGACGTAATGCACCGTGCGGATACCCGCGCGGCGCAGCACACGTTCGATACCGAGGTTGAAACCGGGAGAATCGATGCCGATAAAAAGATCGGGCGGGTTGGCGAGAAAATGCCGGATCACTTGCTGGCGCGCACGGCGTAAATCGAGGTAGCGCGCCAACACCTCCGTCAGGCCCATCACCGACAAGCGCTCCATGGGGAACAGGCTGTGACACCCGTGCGCCTTCATTTCCGGACCGCACACGCCTTCGAAGCGGGCATTCGGGTAGTGACGCTGCAGCGACTTGACCAGACGCGCACCGAGCAGATCACCGGATGCCTCCCCGGCAACCACGCCGATGCGCAGTATCGATTTGTTATCCGGCATAACCTCTCCGTGGATTAGCGGATGATGCCGCGTTCGGACTGGCGGATAAAGGTGGTGAAATGCTCCACCTCGGGAAACTGCGCGGACAGACCGGTCAACTCCTCGAGCGCACTCTCCAGACGCAGTCCCGATCGATAGATGGTTTTGTAGGCAAAACGCAATGCGTCTATCCCCGCTTCGGTGAAACCACGGCGCTTGAGCCCGCGCAGATTGAGGCCATAGGGCTTGGCGGTATTGCCGTTGACCAGCAGATAAGGCGGTATGTCCTTGAAGGTGACGGTCGCAATACCGGTCATGCAGTGCGCGCCGACGCGACAGAACTGATGGATACCGGTGAAGCCGCCGAGAATGGCGTAATCGCCCACACTGACGTGGCCCGCGAGACTGGCGTTGTTGGCGAAAATGGTACGGCTGCCGACGTCGCAATCGTGCGCCACGTGCACGTACGCCATAAACAGATTGTCGCTGCCGATGCGGGTGATGCCACCGCCGGGCACGGTACCGCGGCTGAAGGTGCAGCTCTCGCGGATGACGTTGCGGTCACCGATCGTGAGAAGCGTTGGTTCACCGGCATACTTGAGATCCTGCGGCGCTTCACCGATGGAGGAAAACTGGAAAATCTTGTTATCGCATCCGATGCGCGTGGGGCCGTTGACCACCACGTGCGGGCCTATCCAGGTGCCCTCGCCGATCTCGACCCCGGCTCCGATAATGGAAAAAGCCCCTACCTGCACACCTGTCCCGAGGCGTGCAGTGGAATCGACGATGGCCTGCGGATGAATCACTTAATCGAATTCCTTATAAGTACACATCAATTCGGCGCTGCAACAGAGTTCGCCGTCGACCTTGGCCGTGGCTTCGAATTTCCAGATGTTGTGCATCTTGCGTTTGATGGTGACTTCAATGAGCAATTGGTCGCCCGGCTCCACCGGCCGCTTGAAGCGCGCCTTGTCGATGCCGACAAACAGATAGACCGAGGTTTTTCCCGGTACCACTTCCAGGGTACGGAAGGACAACAGGCCGCAGGCCTGTGCCATCGCCTCGATCACCAGCACGCCGGGCATCACCGGCCGGTTGGGGAAGTGCCCCTGAAAGTACGGCTCGTTGATGGTGACGTTCTTGATCGCGACAAGCGACTGGTTTTCCGTGTAATCCAGCACCCGATCGATGAGCAGAAACGGGTAACGGTGCGGGAGATGCTTCAGCACGTTATATATGTCCAACCTATTCAAGTTTATCTCCCTCGATTAACGTCTGGATTTTGTGTTCTAGTGCGATAAGCCGTCGTGCCAGGTTGTCCAACTGCCGCAACCTCGCAACATTCTTGTGCCAACGTTCCACCGGTTCCGCCGGTATGCTCGACGAGTACATGCCCGGATGGCTGATGGACCCGGTGACCAGGCTGGTCGCGGTAATCTGCACATCGTCGGCAATCTCCAGATGGCCCAATACGCCGGCCCGGCCGCCGATGGCGCAGCGTTTACCGATGCGGGCACTGCCGGCGACCGCGACACAGCCGGCCAGCGCGGTATGTTCGCCGATTTGCACGTTGTGCGCAATTTGAATGAGATTGTCCAGTTTTACCCCGTCTCCAATAACCGTATCGTCCAAGGCGCCGCGATCGATCGTGGTGTTGGCGCCGATCTCCACGTCGTCACCGATGACGACGCTGCCCAATTGGGGCACTTTTTCCCAACGGTCGCCGTCGCGAGCGTAGCCGAAACCATCGCTGCCGATCACCGCGCCCGGATGGATCAGCGCGCGTTGGCCGATGCGACAGGCATGCGCAACCGTGACCCGACCCACGAGATGCGACGCCGCGCCGATCTCGGCATCACGCCCGATGTGACAACCAGGACCAATATAGACATGCTCGCCGATAGCGGCCCCGGCCTCGATCACGGCCTGCGCGCCGACCCAAGCGCTGGCGGCGACCCGTGCCCCCGCATCGACCACGGCACTGGCGTGCACCCCCGGCACAAACGCCGTTGGCGGATGCAGATAGGCGGCGATGCGGGCAAAACACAGGTGCGGGTTATCGGCGATCAGCACGTTGCCGGAATAGCGCGCGGCGTCCGCCACACTCAGGATGACTGCGCCGGCGGCGGTCTCGGCAAGCTGCTTCAGATACGCAGGTTCAGCGACAAACGCGATACTACGTGGGCCGGCGGTTGCGAGGGATGCGACCGTATCGACCTCTGCACCGGCATCACCACGCACATCGCAGTGAAAACGTCGCGCCAGTTCGGCCAGGGTGACTGCCATTGTGTATTCCGCTATATCCTAGAAAAAGCAGTAACCGCGGATAAACACGGATAGGCCTGCGTGGCATGTATTCGCCCAGTCACTAAACGGATGAATAGTTCTGATACATTAACAATATGTTTCATCTGCGTTAATCCGCGTTTATCTGCGGCTAAATGCCGTTATGTAAGTTTATTGTTTGCCGAGTGTCTTTAGAACTTTATCGGTGATATCGATCTTGTCGCTGGCGTAGACCGCACCTTCGTGCATGATGAGGTCATACTTTTCCTGTTTCGCGATCTCCACGATGGCTTTGTAGACGATCTTCTGCAAAACGGCGAGCTCCTCATTGCGGCGCTGGTTGTTGTCCTCGCGAAATTCCTGGGTCGCCCGCTTCAGATCGCGCTTGAGCAGCAGCAGATCGCGCTCTTTTATGCGTCGATCCGATTCCTTCATCACCAGGGCGTTCTTTTCCAGGTCGCCCTCGATCTGTTTGATTTTGTTCTGCGTCGCCACCAGTTCCTTGTCGCGCGCGCCGAATTCCGCCTCGAGTTTTTTCAGGGCCACCTCGCCCTGCGGCGCCTGGTCGATGACCTTGGCGGCGTTGACATAACCTATCTTGAGTTCCACCGCGCCGGCGTAGCCGGATATCAGCAAGGCGACGAGGGGTAACACAAGCCGCATTAAACGGTGGGCCTTCACATTCATCTTGCAACAACTCTCCCGTGTCGCGAGCCGACACTATCTGAACGGCGTACCAAGGGTAAACTGCACGCTCTCCTTCCGATCGTCCGTCTCGGGATTCAGCGGCTTGGCAAAACTGATACTCAAGGGCCCCACCGGCGAATACCAGCTGAACGCCAGACCCGTGGAATAACGCAACTGACCCAAATCCGCGCTCTCCCCGGGCCCATACACCATACCGGTATCCATAAAGACACTCAAGCGCATGGTTTTATTGTCGTCGGACGTGCCGGGCACGGGAAAAAGCAGTTCCATATTGCCCAGGATCCGGGAGCTGCCACCCACCGGCAACGTGGGATCAGGGCCCCCCAGATCTTTCGGCCCGAGGGTGCGCGAACGATAACCGCGTACCGAATTGCTGCCGCCGGCAAAGAAATTCTTGTAAAACGGCATTTCGGTGGTGGTCGAGCCGTAGCCGTCGCCGTAGCCAAGATCCGTCTTGAGCTTGAAGGTGATGTTTTTGGTGATCGGCAGATAGTGCGCGGCGGTATAGGTCAGCTTGTAGTACTCCAGGTCGCTGCCCGGCACGGCGACCTCGCCAAAAACCCGGTGCAGCGTGCCACGTCCCGGGAAAATAGGGTTGTCCAGGCTATCGTAGGCCCAACCCAGGGTGCCTTTGAAGCTGCTGTTTTGGTCCCCGTATTTCGTCACAAAATCCTTGGCGATTC
>JANNJF010000822.1:0-2203 GCA_031405715.1 Gammaproteobacteria bacterium
TCAACAAGCCGACGTCAGCCTGTTCATATAAATCCGGTGGACGGCTGCGCTTGGGTGCAGCACGTCCGGCTGTCTTGAGGAAAGGGAGAAGGGGATGCTCAAGGGGCGTTATCAATATCCATTCAAGAGTCGCTACGCCCTGGTCGACGGTATCAAGCTGCACTATATCGACGAAGGTAGCGGCCCGGTGATATGGATGCTACACGGTATGCCGACGTGGAGTTATGTCTATCGAAAAATGATCCCGCTTTTGGTTGCGGCGGGGTATCGATGTGTGGCGACCGACCTCATGGGGTTCGGCCTTTCCGACAAGCCCAGGGCCGAGAGCGCCCACAGCCTGCAGCGGCATGTGGGGTTAATGACGGGCCTGATCGACAAGCTCGGATTGAAAAACATTATCGGCATGGGCCAGGACTGGGGTGGCCCCATTATGCTGCGCTATGCGATGGAGCATAAGAGTAACGTGCGCGCGCTGGTGTTGCTGAATACGTTTATCGAGAGGTTCCCGGAAAACGAAAAAGAGCGACGACGTAATGACATCATAACCAGTCCGTTGCCGTCGGTTTATGGAATTTTATTTAAAAGCGGCGGCATATCGAGCCTGTTGGTTAAACGTGCGGATGTGTTTCGCAAGTTTGTCTGGCAAAAATGGCACACTGGCAACCCATCGAAGAGGTTAGGCGCCGGTGTACGCCGGCCGGTCGCTGCCGAGGCCATGCAGAATTATCTTGAGGCGCATGACACCCCGGACAAACGCGCCGGGATTGCCGCCTTCGCCAAGCTCATCCCAGACCGGCTGGATCACCCGAATGCGCGCATGATCGATCAGATACGCGTGGAGCTGGAGCGCTGGCGAGTGCCTGTGCTGGTGGTCTGGCCGGATGGCGATATGGCATGGAAGGCCGAGGAAGGCCGGCGCATCGCCGCGCTGGTGCCGGATGGCGAGTTTTACCTGGTGCAGAACGCTGGACACTATGTGCAGGAAGATGCCGGCGAGGAGGTGGCGCATCGGGTCAGCGAATTTTTGGACCGAAGACTAAACGTCGTGCCCGTCAGAACCCGTGCGCCCATCAATGACAAAAGCCAAGCGAGGACGCAAGTATGACCAACCTGAAAGTACTGGTGACAGGCGCCAGCGGATTCCTAGGCGGCAATATCCTCAAGGCCCTCATGCTGCGTGATGACGTAGAGGTGGTAGCCGCGTGTCGCGATCGGTCCAAATTGTCGACGGCGTTCAGCGGCGAAATACGATCCGGAGATTTGATGGATGCGGATTATTGCCAGTCCGTAGTGCGTGGTGTGGATGTGGTCTGTCATGCTGCCTCCTGGGCCAGCCTGTGGAGCCATCAGCAGCTTGAGCGCGAACGCTTTTACGCACCGACCTGCCGTTTGATCGATGCGGCCATAGCCCAAGGCGTACGGCGGTTTATCCTCACGAGCACAGTGGCGGTGAATAAAGTACCCAAAAAAAGCCGGCCATTGGACGATTTTGGTGTAACCGGTTACGTTAAATACTGGCCACATCTCAACATGCTGATCGATGTCGATAACTATATGCGCGCCCGCGCCACGCCAGCCTGCCAGATGGTGACCCTGCGACTGGGAAACTTCATCGGGCGCGGCAATCGGCTGGGTTTGTTGCCCGTGCTGGTCCCGCGTCTGAAGACACACCTCGTTCCCTGGCTGGCCGGTGGACACAAGCGTATGCCACTGGTGGCGGACACCGATCTGGGCCAGGCCTTCGCACTGGCCGCAGTGGCCAAGGGGCTCAAGGATTACGAATCGTTCAATATCTGTGGATCGGAGTTCCCAACGATGCGTGAAGTGCTGAAACTGATCGCACAAGAAACAGGAGCGCCTCTTCCCCATTACAGCGTCCCTTACCCGATCGGATATGTCTTTGGCTGGCTGATGGAGGCACTGAATCCGGTATTGCCGGGATATCCGTTTCTGACCCGATCCATCGTGCATTTAAGCGAAGACTGGTTGGCACCGAACGATTATGCAAAAACCAAACTTGGCTATGTGCCGCAAAAAGACTGGCGCAGCACTGTGAGGGAACACCTGGCCGATCTCAAGGCCGCGGGCTACCCCTGGCCGCGCTTGTGTCAGGCGGTGTAGACTTAAGGAAACTCTGAACAAGTGCCAAAAACTATCAGCCTTGGTTCCCTCTCCCTCTGGGAGAGGGACAGGGTGAGGGAAA
>JANNJF010000823.1:0-1976 GCA_031405715.1 Gammaproteobacteria bacterium
GGCCAGCACGTCGGGCCAGACGCGGTTGCCAGTTATCGCGTATCTCTATGGACACCTTGGCGTAGCCAAAGCCCGGCAGATCCACCAGGCGGTGTTCATCGTCCAGGGCGAAGAAGTTGATCAGCTGGGTGCGTCCGGGGGTTTTGCTGGTGCGCGCCAGGCCGCGGTGGTCGGTGATGACGTTGATGGCACTGGACTTGCCCGCATTGGAGCGGCCGGTAAAGGCCACCTCGGCCCCCGTATCCGGCGGCAGGTCCGTGGGCTTCTGGGCGCTCAGCACGAAAAACGCGCGGCGGAAATAATCAGCTAGGGGATGTGCAGACAAATTGACCTCAGGACGTGCTCTTGGTATATAAGGCGGCGCTTAACGGGACTTTGCAGCACCCCCAACAGGGCTTTATCGCATGTTGCTCGGGCCCGCTTCCCGCAAACGCTTGGCAATCTACCCAGGCGGCCCGTGTGCCACAGTGTAACATTGTTGGCAGACACGCTCCGCCACGGTGACCGGTTAATTAATTGACTCCCTGCCAGGGGCAGGTAACAAAGGGGAAACTATGAAAAAGATACTCACACTGGCCTTGGGCGTCCTGCTGGCCGGTAGCGCGGTGCTGGCCCAGGCGCAAGGCTCGGCCGCCGCTGGCAAGGCCAAGTCGGCGGTCTGCGCTGGCTGTCACGGGGTGGACGGCAATAGCATGAGCCCGGATTTCCCCAAGCTCGCCGGGCAGGAGGCCGCCTATATCGCCAAGCAGCTGGCGGATTACAAGAATCCCAAGTCCGGCCGGAATAACCCCATTATGCTGGGCATGGCCGCCGGCCTGTCCCCCGCGGACATGGCCAATCTGGGTGCCTATTATGCCAGCCAGAAGACCAGCGCCGGCACCGCCGTGGCGGATGCGGAGACCCTGAAGAAGGGTGGGCGCCTGTACCGCGGCGGCAATGCGGAATTCGGCATCGCCGCCTGCATAAGCTGCCATGGCCCCTCCGGCCATGGCATACCGCCGCACTTCCCGCGGGTGTCCGGTCAGCACTCTGCCTATACCCAGAAACAGTTGCTGGCGTTCAAGGCGGGTGAGCGTGCCAATGATGGCAGCGTCATGACCCGCATCGCCTTCAAGCTGTCCGCCGCTGAAATCAAGGCCGTTTCCGAGTATATGGCGGGCCTGCACTAAGTCTTATCCCCTCGCCCGGACCGGTTCCGGTCCGGGCGAACCCCCTCCCATTTTCTGCCACGCTACCCCTCTGCAGACAGGCTAACTTCGCCCTTTTTCCAAGAATGGGCACATTCTGTCTGCCCTTGCGCGTCACTGAGCTCATCTACGGCCATCATCGGCTGTGGCCGCTATGGGCTGGGCACTTCATGTTAACACTGTAAAAACAACTAGTTATTTGGTTATTAGTACTATGGCACGCCTATTGCTCTTGTATCTGACAGAGAGGCGGGTGGTAAGGCAAAAAGCGGTAGGCCCCATCACCCAAGTAACCAGGTCAAGAATAGGAGTCACGGCAATGCTCAGCTTCATAGTCAGTCTGGTGAATAACTACGAAACCCACCACGGCGTGCGGCCGAACCTGGTCTACATGAACGAGACACATTATAGCTACCTGCGGGAAGAACTGCCGGGGGTACGGGACCACGAAGACGTGACCGCGATCCTGGGTGTGGACATCGCCCTGAACGACGAAACCCTGCGCCCGCATGTGGCGACGGTGAAATACGGAACTGAATACATTCTTTCGAGCTGAATATTTAGCTGAGTCGGTGGCCAGTTAGAGCCACAATATAACGACCAGTAGAGGGGTGGGGCCTAGGCCGGGGATAAAACCCCGGCTTTTTTATGTTCGAGCGCCGGGTCGGCCTCGACCAGGCGGCGATCTCCGATCCGGTGCGGGCGGCTCCGTTCCTCCAGCCCGAAGAGGACTACTGGGCTGCCGGCCTGGGCATCGAGCTGACTCCGGAGCGGGCCCCGTATCGCCTG
>JANNJF010000824.1:0-1659 GCA_031405715.1 Gammaproteobacteria bacterium
CCGACATCATCATCGGCTCCTGGTGCGGTAAGAAATTCCAGCCCGCAAGGGTGGCGCAACGAATCGGATGGGCCGGCATTCCGGCGATACGTCATGCACACGTTTACGAAATCAAGTCACCGGACATCCTGCAACCCGGACCCGCCGCCTTGACCGACGGCCTGCGCCAGCTGCACGACATCATTCTGCGCTGGTCTGCGGCAGATACCTCTAGACGTGAGAACTCGACATGACAGCCAGTGACGAGAACGCCGTTGATGATCGACATCGCGCACGCATGGAGCGCAAGAAGGCCGTGGTCGATGCGAAGATCGATGCGGCCACGCGCGACCAGGGGATGTTGCTGATACACATCGGCCATTGAAAAGGCAAGAGCTGCGCCGGGTTCGGCATGCTGGCGCACGCCCTTGGACACGGCATGCGCGTACGAAGTCAGCAGCAGGTTATTTGAGACAGAGACTCATGAACGGCACACATTCAAACAGTCCGGCCAGTATTGTCTACTGGAGAACATTTTGCACGCTGCGCTGATCATGGCAGGTGCGCTGTTGCTCGACCGGTTGCTCGGTGAACCGCGGCGCGCGCACCCGCTAGTGGGATTCGGCTGGTTGGCGGATGGCGTGGAGACGCGGATTAACCGCCCCGCCTCCAGTCCCGGCGTCGCCCGTTTGCGCGGCATGCTGGCCGTGAGTGTACTGCTTGCGCCGTGCGTCGTGCTGAGTGCGCTTGCCGTCCGCATCCCTGTGCTGGGGCCGGCCATCGAAATGCTGTTGCTCTATCTGACTCTCGGCGGTCAAAGCCTGGCCGAACACGCGCGGCGTGTTGGTATGGCCCTGCACGCTAGCAATCTGGATGCCGCGCGCCTGTATCTGGGCTGCATGGTGAGCCGCGATACCGTATCAATGCAAAGTGAAGATGTCGCACGCGCCACGGTCGAATCGGTTCTCGAAAACGGCAGCGACGCGGTGTTCGGCGTACTCTTCTGGTTCGCCGTGGCTGGTGCGCCCGCTGCGGTGTTCTACCGGCTGGCCAACACACTGGACGCCATGTGGGGATATCGAACGCCGCGTTATCGCCATTTCGGCTGGGCCGCGGCGCGCCTCGATGACCTGCTCAATTTCGTCCCGGCGCGGCTGACCGCGCTCACATACACCATCCTCGGTAACTCCACCCGCGCCTGGCGTTGCTGGCGATCCCAGGGCGGTTTGTGGGAGAGCCCGAACGCCGGGCGCGTGATGGCGGCTGGCGCCGGGGCCCTGGGTGTGAAACTTGGCGGACCCGCTTACTATCAGGGCGCCTGGAAGGACCGCCCCTCCCTGGGCGAAGGTCTGCCCGCGGCCGTAAACGATATCGAACGGGCAGTGCTGCTCGTCAGGCGTGGTGTGGTGATGTGGTTGGGTGTATTGCTCGTCTTCACCGCGGGAGGGTCTCTCCTTGCTTGAACACGGTGGCCGATTGAACGCCGCGGTCGCACACTACGGCATCGCTACGGCGCGCTGGCTCGACCTGTCGACGGGCATCAACCCCCGTGGCTGGCGGGTGCCTGCACTTCCTGCGCGCATCTGGAATCGTCTGCCGGAGACGGATGACGGATTGAGCGCCGCCGCGCAGGCATATTACAACGCGTCGTGGGTCCTGCCAGTGGCCGGCTCCCAGGCA
>JANNJF010000825.1:0-2508 GCA_031405715.1 Gammaproteobacteria bacterium
AAACTTACCCTGGCATACACGAATGACATTCAGCACGCGAACGTCAGTTACTATTCGATCATTGCGGATTATCGCCATTATCTTCGTCTGACTACACGGAGTGCCTGGGCAGGTCGCGCTCATCTCTGGTATAATGAAGGACCGGAAGCGCGGCGATTTTTTATGGGTGGAAGTTGGGACCTTCGGGGATGGCCGAGATGGTCCATTCGCGGACAGAAACTGTGGCTGGCGAGTCAGGAATTGCGATTTCCGTTCATCGATCAACTTTCCATTCGACTTCCGTTTGGCGGCATCGGTTTTGGTTCGTTCCGAGGAGCTATTTTCAGCGACGTGGGCGGGGCGTGGGACAACGTGTACCGCGAAACGAAGGGAAGCGTCGGAGCGGGCATACGGTGGAATCTTGGCGGTGCACTCGTACTCCGTTACGATGTGGGCAAGCGCATTGAGAAGGACATGAAGAAACTGCAGAATGGATTGTTCTACCAGTTCTTTTTTGGATGGGACTTCTGATGCGAACCGCAGTGTCTTCGGCTCTGATGCTTACAGCGCTGCTGTTAGGATGTTCAGGGTTGCGGTTCCATGGCTCGTTCCGCAGCGGACCTCACGATTGGATAATGTTGGGAGGAGGTCCGGCCAGGACGAATGCGAGTACCGCCAATGTGCGCCCTCCGTTCCGTCTTCTCTGGGAATACAATGCGCAGGGTGGGATCATCGCGCAGCCTCTCTTGAGAGACAGTGTCATTGTCGTATCGACACTGCATGGCGAGATACAGGCTGTTCACGTGCGGACCGGAAAGCGATTGGGATACGAGAGCGCCAAGCTATACCGGGCCCGGACCGGTCTTACCCGGCGGGTGCGCGGATTTGACGCCGGAAATTGGAATTACGGGTACTCCGGTTATTGATCCGGCCACAGGCACGCTTTTCGTCGTGGCCAAGACTAAGGAAATAAGCGGCACGAACGTGGCTTACAAACACCGCCTGCACGCCTTGGACATCACGACCGGTGTCAGCAGACCCGGTTCGGGACGGGCGCTGCAGGCCTCCGTGCCCGGCACGACGGCGCCCAATGACGGCAACGGCCGTGTCCTGTTCCAAGCCTTGCGGCAAAATCAACGCGCGGCGTTGTTGCTGAATAACAATGTTATCTCTATCGCTTTTTCCTCACATTGCGTCATCCGCCCCTACCAGGGCTGGGTACTGGCCTATGACGCGACAAGCTTGAATCAGCTTGGCGCGTTCAACGTCGTGCCCAACGATCCAAAAGGAAAAGGTGGAATCTGGCATAGCGGCGGCGGCCCGGCGGCCGATGCCAACGGTAACGTCTTCGTCATGACTGGCGATGGCCCCTTCAATGCAGCTCCGGCTGTCAATAGTTACAGTGACAGCGTCCTCAAGCTGACGAATGGGTCGTTGACGATCTCCGATTACTTCACACCGTTTAACCAGCAAGAGCTGGAGAACGCGAACGCGGACATGAGTGCAGCCGGGCCGTTGCTGTTACCGGATCAATCCGTTGGCCCCCCGCATCTGATGCTGAGCCTCGGAAAACAAGGCGTCGCCTACTTACTGAACCGCGACAACCTGGGAAAGTTTCAAGCGGGCAACGACAGCCAGATCGTGCAGTCCTTCGATTGGGGCTTGTGCGGAACGGGCCGGTGCCTGATATTCGGAACTCCGGCATACTTTCAAAATGTGATCTACATGGCGGCGGTCGGAGACAGGCTGAAGGCATACACCCTTAACAATGGACAGCTTTCTCTTTCAGGGCAGTCGACGAACACCTTCCAATGGCCCGGTGCGACACCGGTAATTTCCGCCAATGGTTCAAACAATGGAATCGTGTGGGCGCTGGAGACCAATGGATCGGGCGCACCGGCTGTGTTGCATGCCTACCCGACAGCAAGTATTTCCATCGAGCTCTACAACAGTAACGAAAATGCGGCGCGCGACAATCCCGGACCGGCGATCAAATTTTCAGTTCCGACGGCAGCAAATGGAAAGGTGTATGTAGGCGCCCAGGGCCAATTGTCGGTGTTTGGATTGCTTCCCTAACGGGCAGCATGCTGACAAGGACCTCGCAGGGGGAAATGGTTTTCTTGGCGGCACAAGGATGCGTCGTCATTTCCATCGGTTCTCCTGCGGGTTCCTTGTCAGCAACCTGCTTGGCAACGACCTGACAACAGCCTGCCTTCGACCAAGCCCTATAAAAGGTCTAGGGAGCCTCTGAACAAGTGGCAGAAACGATGATGCTAGGTTCCCTAGCGTATGAAGGTCGTCTTCTTGTCGGCCAGGGTGAATGAGGTCGGGTTTGTGAGCGTGTTTTGGGCGACACGATTACACACATCATCGACGCTGTGCAGGGCGCGCAGCGGATCTTTCCATTGAAACGGCGGCAGGGAAAGGCTTCTTGCGCAGGGTCGCCCACAACCTGGCTATCAAGCCGCGCTCCGACCAGGGCCTGTCGATACAATCTTGAATCAGCGCGCCGCATCGTGCACCAGCACC
>JANNJF010000826.1:0-11896 GCA_031405715.1 Gammaproteobacteria bacterium
CTCGTGGCCGGTTAGGGAGGCCGCTTTATTGCAGCACTTCTCGCCATAGCCCCTGGCCATGCTCACCCGGCATCGCGCGCGCCAAAGATCGCTGTGCCGATACGCACCATGGTCGAACCTTCCTGGATCGCCGCCGCATAATCCCCGCTCATGCCCATGGACAGTTGCGTAAAATCCGGCAATGCATAGCGCTGCGCGCAGGCATCGCGCAACTCGCGTGTCGCGGAAAATGCCGTGCGCAGCGACTTAGTATCGGCGGGATACGGGCCCATGGCCATGAGGCCACGTAGCGCCAGGCCCGGCAGTGACGCCGCGACGAGCTCCTCCAGCAACGCGAACAGCGCGTCGGGTGGAACCCCATGTCTGCGCGGATCGCGCGTGATATTCACTTCGATGAGGGCATTCAGGACCACCCCGGCCTCCTGTGCCCGTTGCGACAGACGTCGCGCCAGGCCGGCGCTATCCAGGGAATGTACCCAGTGGAAGTGACCGGGCACGAGTTTGGCCTTGTTGGACTGGAGATGGCCGATGAAATGCCAGTTCAGCCCCTGGCCGGCAAACGGGGGGATCTTGGTCAGCGCGTCCTGCAGGGTGTTTTCGCCGAAGTCCCGTTGCCCCGCCTGCACCGCGGCGGCGACATAGGCGGCCGGCTGGGTCTTGGATATGGCAATCAGGCGGACGTCTCCCGCCCTGCGCCCGGCTTTTTGCGCGGTGTCCGCGATGTCGGCCCGCACCTGTGCCAGGCGCTGGGCGATGGCGAGTGTGATGTCCGTCGGGTCCATGGGGCGGCAGTATAGCGCCCCGCTGTCCCGCGCAACCAGGCGGACCAATGGTCCTTTCCAATCCCCCGTGGACGCGCGATACTATCTACTAATATGTTTTGCAGGACTGCCCGCCGATGCCGGACCGCACCGCACGAAAACTCGCCACTTATTTCTCCTCCGAGACGCTCTTCACCCTGGGGATGCCCCGGGACATGCAGACCCTGCCACAGGTCAGCGTGGCCTGGGCCGAGACGGTGGGGGAGCCGCTGGTGCAGCACGTCATCCCTCTGCGTTACAGCGATGGTTGCCTCAGCCTGCAGGCGGATTCGTCCCTCTGGGCGAGTAAGATCCGCCACCAGCAGCAACGTCTCATCGACCAGCTGCGCACCCACCCCGCGCTGCGGCAATTAAGCCTGCTGAAGGTGCGTATCGCACCGCTGCAATGGGAGCGGGTCAAACCGGCCCGCCGGCCGACGCTGCATCGGCCATCGGCGCAAACGCTGACGCTGCTGGCGCAGGTGGCGGACGACATTACCGACCCGGGGCTGCGCGAGGCGCTGAAGCGCCTGGGCCGGACCGACAAATCCTGAACCTAACTTAAAGATCATCGGCATGCACATTTTGTTTTCAAGGCAACTTCATTCACTTTTTAAACCCATCGCCATCGGTCTACTGATGCTGCTGCTGCCGGCGTGCGGCATGCTGACGCCGCGAACCGCGCCCACTGAGACAACGTCGCCGGAACAAACCACTATTAGCACACCACCGGCGATTGCCGCACCCGCGGTAGTGGACGACGAAATCCGCATCAGTGCCGTGGGCGATATCATGCTCGATGGCACGGCGCGTCCGGTGTTACAGGAAAACGGGTATGACTATCCCTTCGTGCACATGCTCCCCGTGTTCAAAGACGCGCACGTGGTCATCGGCAATCTGGAAGGACCGCTCACTACACGCGGCACGGCGGAGTCGGACAAGACCTACACCTTTCGTTCGCCCCCGGACAAGGTGAGTGCGGCGCTGAAGAACGCCGGCTTCAATGTGGTGACCCTGGCGAATAACCATACCCTGGATTACGGCCCGGAGGGTCTGGCGCAAACCCTGGAGGCGCTGGATGCAGTGGGTATACACCACGTGGGCGCCGGCGCGGATCTGGCCGCGGCGCGACGTGTCGCCATCGTCACGGTCAATGGTCAGCGGGTCGCCTTCCTCGGCTACTCCGTGACCCTGCCGGAAACATTTTATGCCGGTGCGCACAAGGCCGGCACCGCCTTCGGGCACGAGGCGCACGTGCGCGCCGATGTGACGGCGGCGCGCCTGCAGGCGGATATCGTCATCGTGTCGTTCCATTGGGGGCAGGAGGGCAAGACCGAGTTGCGGGAATATCAAACGCATCTCGGCCATGTGGCCATCGATGCCGGTGCCCAGGCGGTGCTGGGTCATCACCCGCACATCCTGCAGGCGATCGAGTATTACAAGGACGGCGTCATTCTTTACAGCCTGGGAAATTTTGTCTTCGGCTCCTACAGCAAGACCGCCGCCGTCAGCGCCGTGGCGCAACTGAGCTTCCGCCAAGGGCGACTGACGGCGCTGCGCATGGTGCCCATACGGGTGAATAATTTTGAGGTGCAGTTTCAACCGCGTGTCCTGGCCGGCGCCGAGGCCGACGCCGTGGTGGATACCTTGCAACGGTTGTCGGCGCTGCAAAACACCACGCTGACCAATCTGGCGGGCGAGGCCCATTTGCAGCTGCCGGCGACCACGGCACGCGTCGAATAGTTCCCGGCAGCGTGGCTAAGGCGGCTGTTCTCCTGCGCCCGCCGCTGTGGTTTAATGCCTGCCCATGATACGACCCTACGAACTATTTATCGGCCTGCGCTACACCCGTGCCAAACGCCGCAACCATTTTATCTCCTTCATCTCCCTCACCTCCATGCTCGGTACCGCCCTGGGCGTCACGGCCCTGATCACGGTGTTGTCGGTGATGAATGGATTCGAAAAAGAATTACGCACCCGCATCCTCGGCGTGGCCTCACACCTGACGGTTACTGGAGACACCGGACGCCTGCGCGACTGGCGTGCGGTGGAAAAAGTGGTCGCCACCGATGCAGACGTGCTGGGCAGTGCTCCCTATGTACAAGGCCAGGGCATGTTGACCCGCGGCAAGGTCGCCAGCGGCATCATGGTGCGCGGCATACTGCCGCAGGCCGAGCCACAGGTGGCGGACATCGGCGATAAGATGATCGCCGGCAAACTGAGCGACCTCAAGGCCACGGAGTTTGGCATTATCCTGGGACGCGATCTGGCGTGGAAGCTGGATGCGGATCTCGGGACACGTCTGGCGCTGGTGGTGCCGGAAGGGCAGATCACCGCCGCCGGATTGCTGCCGCGCATGAAGCGTTTTACCGTCGTTGGAATTTTTGAAATCGGTATGTACGAATACGACAGCGGTCTTGCCCTGATCAACATCGAGGATGCGGCGCTGTTGTACCAGATGCCCGGGCAGGTGAGCGGACTGCGTTTAAAGCTGGCGGATGTTTATAGCGCCCCGCAAGCGGCGGACCGCTTGGAGGACAAACTTGGCCCCGGCTATCGCGCGCGCGATTGGACACGGGAACATGCGAACTTTTTCCGCGCCCTCAAGATGGAAAAGACCGTGATGTTCATCATCCTGCTGCTGATCGTGGCGGTAGCGGCCTTCAACATCGTGTCGACCCTGGTGATGGTGGTGACCGACAAGGAGGCGGAGATCGCGATCCTGCGCACCCTGGGCGCCACGCCCAACAGCATCATGGCGATCTTCATGGTGCAGGGCACCGTCATCGGTGTGGTCGGCACGTTGATGGGCGCCGTCGGTGGCATCCTGTTGGCGCACAATGTCGATGTGGTGGTGCCGTTCCTCGAGCGGGCGTTCAGCACCACCTTTCTGGCGAAGGATGTGTATTACATCAGCGAACTGCCGTCGGACATGCGTTGGCCGGATGTGTTGACCATCACCGGCGCGTCCTTGCTCATGGGTTTTCTCGCCACGTTGTATCCTGCGCGCCGCGCGTCCCAGACCCAACCGGCGGAGGCGTTGCGCTACGAATGACCGGTGAATGCGTATTGCAATGTGTAGGCCTGACCAAGACCTTTGATCAAGGCGGTCTGGACGTGTCGGTATTGCGTGGATTGGATTTGTCCGTCGAACGCGGCGAGCAGGTGGCCATCATCGGTACCTCCGGCGCCGGCAAGAGCACCTTCCTGCATCTGTTGGGCGGTCTGGATACACCCACCGCCGGTCGCGTCGACCTGGCCGGGCAGGATCTGAGTCAATTGAGCGACGCCGATCGCGGTCGCCTGCGCAATCAGGCCCTGGGGTTTGTCTACCAGTTTCACCACCTGCTGCCGGAATTCACCGCCCTGGAAAACGTGGCCATGCCACTGCTCATCCGGCGTCTGCCCACGGCCGAGGTGTCGGCACGCGCGACGCAGATGTTGGAACAGGTGGGTCTGGGCGGGCGTCTGCTGCACAAACCCGGCGAGCTGTCCGGCGGCGAACGTCAGCGCGTGGCGGTGGCGCGGGCCCTGGTCACCCATCCCTTGTGTGTGCTGGCGGACGAGCCCACGGGTAATCTCGATCGCAAGACCGCCGAAGGGGTGTATGGCCTCATGCTGGAACTGCAGCGCGAGCAGCGCACCAGCTTCGTGGTGGCCACCCATGACCCAACGCTGGCGGCGCGCATGGATCGGGTGCTGCGTATGGAAGATGGAATGCTGAAGCCGGCCTGATCAGCTATTGAAAAAACGTAGGGTGGGCATCGCCCACCATCGGACGACAATCCAGGCCGCGTATGGTGGGCGACGCCCCCCATACAAATACTTGAAGTTAGGCATTTTTAGGAAAAAATCTACACGTGTGAGGGCTCATGGTGAGGCGCCGTCGCATCAGTCGATCTAAAGGCTGAGGTGGCGGGAAAACGGCGATGAATTGCTGGGTTTTCTCGGCAGGGCCGCCTAGTCGAGCAATTTAGAGTGGCGATGAGAGCAGAGCCAAAATACGGGTGGCTTTTCAGGAAAGAGGCGTTTATTCTTCCAAAAACTATCTTCAGAAATGACGATCAATCTCTCGTAGCGAAACGAGCATTCATCGGCATCATGGAATCTTTAAGGAATGCTCTTGCAAAGGAATATGTATGCATATCCGCCAGTGCTCATAAAACTTATCAGGATGCAATAGACTACTATCAAAAGTTACGCGACGCAGTGTATGCCCGCACTGCCAAACATGTTGGCGCGCCTGCGCGAATAGAAAGAGTCACATTTAACACTGCTGTCCAGGCCGATAACTGGTCAAATTTGAGTGGACCAAACAATCGTCAGGCACGAGCCACCTGGAGTTGGGCAGATGCCTATCATCATTACTAGCCAGTCCCAAAACGTTTTGAAATTGCCGTATGGGCGGGTGGATCGTTGTGTGGTATTTGCTACGGTAAACCATCCAATGGCAAAACAAGATTGAGACTGGATCTGATTGGTTCTACACCAGTACGACCCAGCCCGCTGGGAGCAGCGGTGTTTCCGGTTATTTCTATCGCAGCGACCGCCTATGCTACAGCCATCGGAGCCGATGAGATTTGTATTTTAGATCCAATTAATGTGAAAGTTTCTCAGTACTATATGAAATTTGGTTATGGCGCGCCGACCATTTACCATAAAAATCGCATTGCACTGAGGAAACCCCTATGAGCCGCGATAAGACTGGCAGCAAGAAGACCGCAATTGAAAAGCTCGATGAATTTTTTCAGAAAAATAAGGCCAATATCAAGAAAACCCTGAAAAAAGGCAAAAAACTCGCTAATGAGGAGCCTAGCGATAAGATGAGCTGGCCACCCGATGACCTTGCTGCACGGAGGAACTTAAAGGATGAATAATAAGGTCGATGACCTGGATGCAGTCAGTAAACTTCTGGATAAGCAAGAAAGCGAAATCCTTGATACTGCCAAGAAATTGGAGCAGGCGTTCAAGGCTGAACACAAAAATTCAATACCTGACAAACAAAAAAATAAACCCAAAAAAAACACTGCTCTAGGGAACCTCTGAACAAGTGGCAAAAACGAATAGGCTAGGTTCCCTCTCCCTTAGGGAGAGGGCCAGGGTGAGGGAAAAATCGCTGATTATCCCCCGCACCCTAACCCTCTCCCCCGAAGTGCGCGGGGGAGAGGGGACTTGTTCAGAGGTTCCCTAGTAACCACTCGTAACCACTCGCCGCCCCACGATGTCTTTAGGCGATCTACCGCTGAAGGTGGGCGGTCGCCAGGCGAACCCATGGATGGGCGAGGCAGAGCGCTGTAGGGGCGCCGGCGCCGAGATGGCGGAAGTACTGGCGCCAGGCCTCTTGAGGCAAACGCAGGAGCAGTTTCCACTGCAGCGCTCACCATCGGCTCATCATCGAAGCCGCGTCTGGTGGGCGATGCCCACCCTATAAAAAATACTTGAGGTTGCTTAACTGCGTTTCGCTGACTTACCGGCGCGACGTTTTTTCCTGCGCCTCTCCCATTCGCGTACCACATGCAGGCGCCAGAAGGCGCGCATGCCCCAGTAGCCGGCGAGGGCGGACAGGCTGGCGACGATGAGGCTGCCGAGGAGAAACGGTTGCCAGATGTTGCCGAATTCATGGGTGATCCAGGCCCATTCGTGGGTGACCCAGGTCCAGGACAGTTCAAACTTAACGTCCGATACGGCGAATGTCACATCCTCTACCGGACGCCGCAGTATCCATGTGCCGAGCTTGTAGTTGAAATAAAACACAGGCGGCATGGTGATGGGATTGGTCAACCACACCAGGGCGACGGAGATGGGCAGATTGACGCGGAACCAGATGGCCAATGCCGCCGCCGGAATCATCTGGAGCGGTATGGGCACGAACGCCCAGAACAGGCCGACGGCCATGGCGCCGGCGACGGAATGCCGGTTCAGATGCCAGAGATTGGGATCGTGCAGAAGGGTGCCGAAGAATCGCAGATGCCGATGGTGCCGGATCTTGTGTGCGTCCGGCATGTAGCGCTTGACGAATTTTTTTGCCATAGAGCCGATAGTGTATAGTGAGGCGCCGACGAGGACTACTGTCGGCATTCTACGCAAGGAGGCGTATCATTGCGAAGCGCGGCGCTGGCATTCCTCTGCGGCATACTGCTGATACAGCAGCTGCCCGTGCTGCCTTCCCTCTGGTGGGGCCTGTTGCTCCTGCCCGCCAGCGTGCTTACGCGCTATCGACCGCGTTGGCTCCCGCTGGTATTTTTTCTCGCCGGGGCCGTGTGGCTCACGTTGCGCGCCGGTCTGCTGCTCAATGACGCCCTTGATCCGATGCTGGAAGGCCAGGACATCGACGTCCAGGGTTGGGTGGCCGATATCCCGCAACGCACCGACCGGGGTGTGCGCTTTGTCTTCGACGTGCGGTCCGCGCACCGGGATGAACAACCCGTGTCCACGCCGCGCCGCATTGCACTCACTGTCTATGACGACGCCCTGCAGCCGCACGCGGGCGAGCAGTGGGCGCTGCGCGTCCGGCTGAAACGCCCGCATGGCTTTCAGAACCCCGGCGGATTCGATCACGAAGGCCATCTGTTCCAGCAACGGCTGCGCGCCACCGGCTATGTGCGATCGGAACAGCCTCCGCGGCGTTTGACGGCGGAGGCATCGCCGTGGCGTTATCGTCTTGCGCACTACCGTGAGACCCTGGGGGTGCGCATCGCCACGCTGTTGTCCGGCCACCCCATGACCGGTCTGGTCACGGCCCTGGCCAACGGTGACGATCGCGCCGTCGACAGCACACAATGGCAGGTGTTGCGGCGCACCGGCACAGCCCATCTGGTGGCCATCTCGGGCATGCAGGTGGGCCTGGTGGCAGGGCTGGTATTTTTTCTCGCCCGCTGGCTGTGGTCGCGACCGGGCTACTCGGTGTTGCGCCTGCCGGCGCCCCAGGCCGGGGCCCTGGCGGCGGCGGTAGCGGGTCTGGGGTATGTGGCGCTGGCGGGGTTTTCCATTCCCACCCAGCGCGCCCTCATCATGTTGGTCGTCATCCTGGCAGGCACCCTCACGCGTCGCCGGGTGGCGCCGTCCATGAGTCTCGCCGCGGCACTGTTACTGGTGCTGTTATTCGACCCGCTTTCCGTCATGGCCAGCGGCTTCTGGCTGTCGTTTCTGGCGGTGGCGGCCATTCTGTATGTGGCCCACGGCAGCAAGGTCATCACGCCAACGGGCCGCTGGCGCGAATGGAGCCGCATCCAATGGGCCGTGACCTTGGGACTCGCGCCGGTGCTGCTGGCGCTGTTTCAACAGGCGAGCCTAAGCTCGCCCCTGGCGAACCTCATCGCGATACCCGTGATCGATCTGATCGTGGTTCCCCTCACCCTGGTCGGCGTCCTGGCGCTGGCGCTGGCGCCGCAACTGCTGGCTCCCTGGTTATTCCAGGCCGCTGCCGGGACGCTGGCTGGGTTGTGGCAGGTGCTACAGGTGCTGGCCGACCTGCCGCATTCGGTGTGGACCCAGCACGCGCCTTTGCCCTGGACCCTGGGTGCGGCGGCGGTGGGGGTGTTGGTGTTGTTGGCGCCCCGGGGTTGGCCGGGGCGGTGGTTCGGGGCGGTCTGGTTGCTGCCGATGTTCTTGGCACGCCCGCCGCTACTGGCGGAGGGCGTGGTGGAGTTCGCCCTGTTGGACGTAGGCCAAGGACTGGCCACGGTAGTCCGCACTCGACACCATACCCTGGTCTATGACACCGGCCCCCGATTCAGCCCGCAGTTTGATGCCGGGCGGGCGGTGGTGGTGCCCTACCTGCGTCAGAGGGGGGTGGGACAGGTGGACAGATTGGTGGTGAGCCACGGGGACAACGATCACATTGGCGGTGCGGCGTCCCTGCGGGAGGATCTTACCGTGGACAGGGTGCTGAGCAGCGTACCGCAGCGTCTAGCGGGTGCGGAGGCCTGCATTGCGCCCCAGGAATGGACCTGGGACGGGGTGCGATTTGCCCTGATCCACCCGACGGACCTCGGACGGCAGCACAATGACAGCAGTTGTGTGCTGCATATCCAGGGCCCCTATGGCAGCCTGCTCTTGCCGGGGGATATCGAACACGGGACGGAGGCCGTGTTAGTCGAAACGCACGCCGAGGGGCTACGGGCGGATGTGCTGGTGGCCCCCCATCATGGCAGTAAGACCTCGTCCACCGCGGATTTTCTGGACCGGGTCCAGCCGCAAATCGTGTTGTTTCCCGTGGGTTATCGCAACCGCTACCATCACCCGCACCCGTCGGTGCTGGCGCGCTATGAACAGCTGAGCGGGCGCCTCTATGATTCCCCGCGGAACGGGGCGGTGGAGATCCATTTCGGGCCGGAGGGCAGGGTGGTCTCGACCTATCGTCAGGATCACCGGCGCTACTGGTTCAGCGATTGAGTCGATCCAGGCTTTATGCCTGGCCGCGTGTCTGATAGATTAGGCACACTTTGAAACACCCGACGCCGAATCACCCGACCCCCAACACCCCCGACCCCAAGGTAGACAAGACGTGTTCGAATTAGTAAAAGCCGGTGGCTGGGTCATGGTGCCCTTGATCTTATGCTCCATCGCGGCCCTGGCCATCATCGGTGAGCGCCTCTGGACACTGCAAACGAAGTTTGTCATCCCCGCCGAATTGCTCGCCCAGGTGCAACAGCTGCTGGAACGCAAGCAGTTCGACGCCAATCAACTTTTGTTATTGCGCGAAGGTTCGCCCATGGGACGGGTGTTGGCGGCGGGACTGGTCAATCGCCAGCACCCGCGGGATATTATTAAAGAAGCGGTGGAAGACGCCGGCCGCCATGTAGTGCCGGAGCTGGAACGCTATCTCAACTCCCTGGGCACCATCGCTGCCATCTCGCCCTTCCTGGGACTGCTCGGCACGGTGCTTGGCATGATCCAAATGTTCGGCGGCATCGGCAGCCACGGGTTGGGTGACCCGTCTATCGTTGCCTCGGGTATTTCCCAGGCGCTCGTCGCCACCGCCGCCGGACTCGCGGTGGCCATCCCCAGCCTCATGTTCTACCGTTACTTCCGCGCGCGCGTGGATGGTTTGCTGGTGGACATGGAGCAGGAGGCGGTCAAGCTGATCGAAATCCTCCAAGGTCAGCGGGAAAAGGGCTGAGGCCGGCATTGTCATGAAGTTCAGCCAGAGTCGCCGGGAAGAGCCCGAGATTAATCTTATCCCCTTGATCGACGTGCTGCTCATGACGTTGATCTTCCTGCTGGTGACCACGAGTTTTTCCAGCCAGTCACAGCTGCGCCTGCAGCTGCCGGAGGCCGGCGGCCCGGCCAATATCGAGGACGTGAGCGTGCGCGTGGCCATCGACGCACAAGGTCAGTATTTCATCAACAACCGCCAATTGCTCGCCGGCACCACGGAGCAACTGGTGCAGGCCATGGGACAGGCCGCCGGCCAGCGCAAGGACCCAGTGGTGGTGGTCAGCGCCGATCGCAAGACACCACACGAAGCGGTGATACGGGTGATGGATGCGGCGCGGCGACTCGGATTCAATCATCTTACATTTGCCACCCAGCAGGCCGTCGATCAAGGCCCCGGCCGATGAGCGGCGACCCACAGCAGGCATCCAGTATCCAGATGTACCGCAGGTTGATGACCTACACCTGGCCATATAAATGGGTGTTTCTGGTCTCGATACTGGGCATGGCGATCACCTCGGCGACGGAAGGCGGATTCGCCTGGCTGATGAAGCCGATGATCGATGGCGGCTTCGTCAAGAACGATGCCGCCAGCATCCGTTATATCCCACTGCTCATCGTCGGTATCTTTATCGCGCGCGGCGTGTTCGGCTTCGCCGCCAGTTACAGCATGAACTGGATAGGCCGCATGGTGATCCTGCACATCCGCCGCGACATGTTCGCGCGCCTGGTGCATCTGCCGAGCGGTTTTTTCGACACCAATTCCTCCGGCATTCTGATCTCCAAGGTGATCTACGACGTGGAGCAGGTGATGAACGCCGCGACCAAGGCGTTTTCATCGGTGGTGAAGGACAGCATATCGCTGGTCGTGCTCCTGGGGCTCATGTTTTACCGCAACTGGGAGCTGACCATGTTCTTCATACTGCTGGCGCCGGTGATCGCCATCACGGTGCGCATCGTCAGCCGGCGTTTCCGCAGCACCAGCCGTCAGATCCAGCAGTCCATGGGCGAAATCACGCACGTGGTGCAGGAGGCCATCGAAGGTCAGCGCGTGGTCAAGACATTCTGCGCGCAACC
This sequence comes from Gammaproteobacteria bacterium, assembly GCA_031405715.1. Classification (GTDB taxonomy): domain Bacteria; phylum Pseudomonadota; class Gammaproteobacteria; order Acidiferrobacterales; family UBA6901; genus JANNJF01. The sequence goes on from JANNJF010000826.1 coordinate 11,034, forward strand.
GACGGAAATAAAATTTTTCGAGGCGGTGAACAACAAGAACCGGCAGCAGGCGATGAAGAAGGCCGCGGCCGCGGCGTTCAACGTACCGGTTATAGAATTGCTTGCGTCGCTCGGAGTGGCGGCGGCGATTTTTGTCGCCATGCGGCAGTCCGCCGCCGGCAACATGACCGCCGGTGATTTTACCTCCTATATCACCGCCATGATGCTGATGATGCCGGCGATCAAGCGCCTGTCGCAGGTCAACGAAGTGGTGCAGACCGGCCTGGCGGCGGCACAGAGCGTGTTCGGCTTGATAGACCAAATCCCCGAGGTGGATACCGGTACGCACACCATCGCCAACGTCAAAGGCCGGGTGGAATACCGCAATGTCCACTTCCACTATGTCGCTACACCGTTGCCGGTGTTGCATGACGTTTCTTTCGTGATTGAGCCCGGCCAGACCGTGGCACTGGTGGGCGCCTCCGGCAGCGGGAAAACAACTGCCGCTAATCTGCTGCCAAGATTTTATCCCGTGGCGGAAGGGGCCGTACTGCTGGATGGTGTGAACATCAACGATCTGCGCCTGAACAATCTGCGCAGCCACATCGCCCTGGTCAGCCAGGAGACCGTGCTGTTCGACGACACCATCGGCAACAACATCGCCTATGGATCGGAAGCAAACCTCGACGAGACACGCCTGGCGGAGGGGGGGCGCGCCGCCGGCGTCAAGGGTTTGGTCGAGCGTCGGCCGGCTGGCCGCAACACCCAGGTGGGCGGACCTGGGGTGGGGCTGTGCGGGGGCCCGCGCCAGCAATGTTGCCGTGGCATATGGCTTGGTTCCGCGGAGGACTTCGATTGCCAATGAAACGTCGCTGCCGCGCACG
>JANNJF010000827.1:0-4575 GCA_031405715.1 Gammaproteobacteria bacterium
AACAGGCGTTTTGGTTTAGGCGTAGGCATGGCAAAATCATGCCAGAACTTTGCTATCCGTTAAATGCGTTTCGTATCGGTAATTACAGGGGTTGGGCGTACTTTAGGCTGTGTTTTTACCCACACGACTTCACGAAGACCCTTTTTTGTTTTGATTTTCCTTGCCACTTAATTACTTGCCACTTGCCACTCGCCCCTAGCTTTTATATATCCCCCCCAATATCACCGGATGGCTGGCTCCGGTCACGCTGGGCAGATTTCCGGGTTGCCCTTCCAGGGCCTGGTGCGCCAGCCAGGCAAAGGCCACCGCCTCGACCCAATCCGGAGGCAGGCCGAGTGACGCGGTGTCAACAACCGGCACGGGAATCAGTTGTTGCTGGAGACGTCGCATCAGATGACGATTGTGCGCACCGCCACCACAGATGTACACCTCATCCACCTCCCCCAGACCTTGTATGGCTTGAGTAATGGCGCTGACCGTGAGCTCTGCCAGGCTGGCCTGCACATCGACTGCAGACAGGTTGGCGATGGCGCGTCGATGCTGGTCCAGCCAGGACAGGTTGAAGTGTTCGCGCCCCGTACTTTTGGGCGGAGCCTCCGCGAAGTAAGGGTCGTTTAGCAGTCGGGTCAGCAATGGCGCGCTGATGTTGCCCGAGGCGGCCCATTCGCCGTCCCGGTCGTAGTGGTTCCCCTGATGTTTTTCTATCCATTGATCGAGCAAGGTGTTGCCCGGACCGGTATCGAAACCGATGATCGGCGTCGACGGCATTTTCGGTAGATAAGTGATATTGGCGATACCGCCGATATTAACGACGACGCGCGCGCATCCCGGGCGATGAAACAGCCAATGATGGAACGCCGGTACCAATGGTGCCCCCTGCCCGCCGGCCGCCATGTCGCGGGGTCGGAAATCCGCCACGGTGGTAATACCGGTGCGTTCGGCGATCATAGAGGGATTGGCGATCTGTATCGTAAAGGGGTGCGCGGCGCGCGGTCGGTGACGCAGGGTCTGGCCATGGCTGCCGATCGCGCGGATGTCGCTTATCTGGAGCGGCGTTTTCTCGCGCACACGGTTGGCCGCGTCAGCAAACAACACGCCCAGCGCCATGTCCAGTTCGCCGGCACGCTCGAGTTCGCTGCTGTGGCCATTCCCGGGTACAGCCGAGGTCAGGGACTGGATCTGCGCACGCACATCGGGCGGGTAGGGGTGCTGGTGGGTGGCCAGGAGGCGGATCTGCCCCGGCCCGTCGATGGCCACGAGCACCGCATCGATGCCGTCAACGCTGGTGCCCGACATTAAGCCTATATAGTGCATGACGCCAGTGTCGGACAGCCGCTGGCAAGAAACAAGAGGCAGGCGGCCTTAAGGGTTCAGGGCAAGCGTATTGCGGCTGAGTTGGTCCAATTGGCGGCTGAGTTGTTGCGCCAGCTGCAGGAAGTCTTTTCTCTGCTCCGCCCGGATGGGTTCGGCTTGCGGGAATCGGAAGGTGAGTGGGTTGCGGTGTGTCCCGTCCACTTGGAATTCATAATGCAGATGCGGTCCGGTAGCCAGGCCCGTTTGGCCGACATAGCCGATGACCTGACCCTGTTCCACATAACCGCCGGCGCGGATCGTGGGTTGGAAGCGCGACAGATGCGCGTACAGCGTACTGTAGGAGCCGCCATGTTTGAGCACAATGGCGTTGCCGTAGCCGCCTTTGACGCCCACGGAGAGTACGCGTCCGCTGGCCGTGGCCAGGACCGGCGTGCCCGTGGGGGCGCCATAGTCCACGCCGTTGTGGGCGCGCCAGGTTTTGAGGATGGGATGGAAACGTCCCAGACTAAAGCGCGAGGTGATGTGGCTGAATTTCACCGGCGAACGCAGGAAGGCACGCCGCAGGCTCATGCCTTCGGGGGAAAAATAACTCAGGGTGCCAGTGTCGTCGCGAAACCCAATGGCGCGATAAACCTTGCCTTGATTGACAAATTCTGCGGCGGCGATGGAGCCATCGTTGAGCTTTTGCCCGGCGGTGAAATTTTCTTCATAGGCGACAGAAAAGCTGTCTCCCGGCCGCAGGTCCTGGGCGAAGTCGATATCCCAACCGAAGATATCCACCAATTGCATGACCTGCGCATCCGAGAGTCCGGCATTCTGGCCGTCGACAAACAAGGAGCTTTGTATGTTGCCGGTGACATACGCCAGCCGCTTATCGAAAGATTGTTTTTCCCGTGTTAGTTCAAAACCACTATGCAGCCGTTTGAGATGCAGCCGCTCAAGATCGTTGACCGGGTAGACAAGGTCGGTAAGCTGTCCCGATTCATCGGTGCGGTAGCGTAACTTCTGTCCCGGGAACAGCCGATAGAGTTCGCGCGCTTCGGGTTGGGTACGGGCAAAGCCGGTAATTTCACTCGCATCGACGTTGGCCGCGGTGAGTACGCCGGCAAGAGTGTCTCCGCGGCGTATGGTGACAGCCGTCCAGCGGTTTGCTTCCGCGGAATCCAGTGCTTGGCCCGTCGAGCTTGACTCTCCCGGGTGGCCGGGAATGACGGTATGTAATGTATCTCCGTGTATATCAGTGATATCCACTATCTGAGTAGGCGGCATGATCGGCATGTCGCCGGGCGGCGGCAGCGTAATGTCCGAGGGACGGATTGAGGCAATCGTCACCGTTGTCAGCAGTACCACCAGGCTCAAAAGCCAGGCGCGACGAGACGGCCGCAGACCGTGGCCACGGACGGCGTCGTTGAGCGCAGTTGTACGCAACCTAAAGCGGGTTAGGGTTTTATCAAAAATTGAATGCATAAATATTTGTTGTTGAACGTTTTTCCCACCCAAGTAACTCCATTTTAAACCAAAATCGGGATAACAGACAGTTTTGTGCCTAATTTCCATGCAAATTTGAAGCCAGAGTTGGGTAATGTGGCCCTCATTTATGGGTCATGGTAACCTTATAATCCCTTTCTGATACCGAACGGTTTACATCCCTATGAGCCTGGCGCAAGAGTCCCTGGCGCTGATCAGGCGCGGGGCGGAAGAGATACTGCTGGAAAAGGACCTGGTGGATCGTCTGCAATCCGGCCGGCGCCTGCGCATCAAGGCCGGTTTCGACCCGACGGCGCCGGATCTGCACCTTGGCCATACGGTGCTGATCAATAAACTGCGTCAATTTCAGGATCTTGGCCATGAAGTGCTTTTCCTGATAGGCGATTTTACCGGCATGATCGGTGATCCCACGGGTAAAAACGCCACCCGCCCGCCCCTCACGCGCGATGCCGTGCTGGAGAACGCCCGCACCTACGAACAGCAGATATTCAAGATACTCGATCCGGAAAAGACGTTGGTCGTGTTCAATTCCAGCTGGATGGGGGGGATGCCTGCCGCGGAATTGATCCAGCTGGCCGCTACCCATACGGTGGCGCGCATGCTGGAACGTGATGATTTTCATAAGCGTTATACTGGCGGCCAGCCGATTGCGATCCATGAATTCCTTTATCCCCTGATCCAGGGCTACGATTCTGTGGTACTGAAGGCGGATGTGGAGTTGGGAGGTACGGACCAAAAGTTTAATTTGCTCATGGGGAGGGAATTACAGAAGCATTTTGGTCAGCCTTCCCAGGTGGTGCTGACCATGCCTCTGCTGGAGGGGACCGATGGCGTCAATAAAATGTCGAAATCCCTGGGTAACTACATAGGCATAGGCGAGGCGCCCCAGGATATGTTTGGCAAGCTGATGTCCATTTCGGACACACTCATGTGGCGCTATCTGGAGCTGCTTTCCTTCGAATCCACCCTTACCCTCGACCAGTGGCGGGCGGAAGTGGCCCAGGGACTCAACCCGCGGGATATCAAATTTCGACTCGGCCGCGAAATCGTGGCGCGTTTTCATGGGGCCAGCGCCGCTGAGCAGGCACACCAGGCCTTTATTGCCCGTTTTCAGCAGGGGGCGGTGCCGGAGGACATGCCGGAATTCGAGTTTTCGCCTCCCACGGAAGAATTTCCCCTGGCGACGGCCCTGAAGCAGTTCAATCTGACCGCCAGCACTTCCGAGGCCTATCGCATGATCGAGCAGGGCGGGGTGCGGATAAATGGCGACAAGGTCAGCGATAAGGCCATCAAGCTGAACCGGGGTCAGACCTATATATTGCAGGTGGGTAAGCGCAAGTTTGCCCGAATTAACTTAAAATAGGACTTCTTCGAGGTTCATAGAGGGGTCGACCCGTGGCTTCAGGTAGATCCACCGACCAGGGGGCGTGGGCGGCTCGCCTGGATTTTAATTAGCCACATCCCTAGCCAGTCATATTTTCCGTGGTATACTTGCCGGCTCTGTCGCGGGAAATTTTGTTTTAAGTGCATAAAAAATTAGTAGTAAAATTTTTTAACATTTTTGTCATTTTGCATCTTTTGAATTTCTTGCAAGCGTAGTATTCCTTGGTGACTACATGACTGCAAAGATATACAGTTTGAAAACATGCCTTGACCTATTTTCTCTTGAAGAATGTAGTCTTGGACCTGCTTTCTCTTCATGTGATTATTATTTAATATAAAGTAATTGCACTCAATCCATGATATTGAGAATGGGGTTTTGGGGTTTTGGGG
>JANNJF010000828.1:0-2923 GCA_031405715.1 Gammaproteobacteria bacterium
GCCGTGCGCCGGCAGCTGGAAGACTATGCCCGCCGCCACCGTGGCGAGGTCAAGAGCCATGCAGTGCCGCCGCATGGATGCGTTGCCGAGCTTTATCCCGACTACGGCAAGATCGAGACGGCCGACGGCCGGCGCGTCTACTTCCATCGTAACAGCGTGCTCGATACCGACTTCGACAAGCTCGCCATCGGCACCGAGGTGCGTTTTGCCGAAGAGGCCGGCGAGCGCGGACCGCAGGCGAGCACGGTGCATGTGGTCGGCAAGCATCACGTGGTTGGCTGAATGCGCCACGCGCTGGCTGCGGTGCTGGGCGCCCTGTTGATTGGAGGTGTGATGGCAGAAGAAACCATCGCCGGCAATGTGAGCATCATGGAGCGCACGGCAGCCGTGGCGCTGCCGGCGCCGCACCTCGACGGCGAGGTATCGCTCGAGCGCGTGCTCGCCGAGCGGCGGTCGGTACGCGAGTCCGCACGCGGCGCGCGACCGCCCGGCGCGCGAGTTCCGGCAGCACCTCGGCCGTGAGCGCCTCCCACAGTGCGGTGTCACGGTAGAAGCACGAGATGGTGATCGCGCACAAGTCATCGAGTGCGCGCCACTCGTCCGGATGGGTTTCGAGATAGTTGCGGTAGGCGGCGACATCCGGCAGCGCCAGTGCACGGCGGCAGCGCTCGATGCGCCGGCACACTTGGTTGCGCACCTTGCGAAAACCAGCCCACGGACGCTGCAGCCGTGGCAGCGCCCCTTGCAGCAAGGCGACGCATTCGCGTAAATACGGTCTCTGGCCGGGTTACCCCTGCAATCGCCTGCGCCACTCGGCGAGCAGCTTGTTGCGCGCGCCGGCATCGATGCGGCAGGCATCCAGCCAGCCTTCCTCCACGTCCAGCACCGACGACTTCCAGCCACCGTTCGGCGCGCATTCCACCCGCACCTCCCAGTGGTCGGTGCGCGGCTCGACCTCGAACAGATAGGCCGACAACCCGAGTTGTTCGAGCAGACCCTCCACGGTGTCGCGGGCCTGGGTCAGTTCCTGGGTGCTGAGTTCCATCAGCGGTCCCCTAGCGGCTCCACGCGACGCGCTGGAGATCGTCCGCGTCGGTGTAGTGCGAATCGAGTTCGCCCTGGTAGGCGTGATGCAGCGCCTCGCCGATGCCGTGCACCAGGTGCGTATCCGTGAAGGTGATCACGGTGCGGGTGGCTTCGTCCTTGATGTCCATGATGCGTTCGAGCGCATGCTCGGTGCGTGCCTTCGATTCGGCATTGCGCACCAGGTGCATGATCTCGTCGTGGTGTTCAACGAAGAACTTCCCGCTCAAGCTCAGCTCTCCCGCCGGCACCCGGTCACGCACCCGCTGGCAGGCGGGGCAGACGTGCTGTTCGGCACTGGGTACCGGCACACCCCATTGCCAGTGCCCATGATGAAAGACCGCGCTGCAGTCCGGGCAGGTGGTCGGCTCCGGCCACTTGCCGCGCGCCCGGTAGGGGCCGCTCACCCGCTCTCCATCCATGCGATCCCGCCGCGGCTGGTGAATATGGTCTTGTACCTTCTTTCGTCCGGTCATGGCTCACCTCCCCAGGGTGTGTATACCCGCAATTGACAACCATATGAATATCTAGCCACGACAAGCCGCTGACCGCATTGATGCATGTCAATCTTCCGGCAAGTCGAGCGCACGCTTCGGCTAGCGGAAACCGGGGCCACAGCAGAGTGGCCCTTATTTAAGCGGTTTCATCGTCAACCTAGGGCGGGTTAGGCACGTCTTTTGTGCCGTAACCCGCCGGATGCGCCAGCGGGCAGAGCGTAAAGAATGTCTTGTGTTGCTGTGCCACGCCTGGCGGGTTACGCAAACTACGCTCTTGTCCCCGCATGGGGGAACCCGCCCTACATTTCGGCTTAAGTAAGTGCCATTCTACCTTTTGCCCGTACGCGTCACGGCGCCCCGTTGGGACTCGCTCATTGCGTACAGCGGCTGGATTTGACCGCGCTGATCAGCTCGAACTGCGTATGCCTGCCGTTGCCTTCCACCAGAACAAAACGGGTAGCGCTCTCCGGCAGGATCGGATTGATATCCAACTCCCCGGTGCCGCCTCGGTCGGCCTTCCACACCATATGGTTGTTTTGCACCACCCAGTAGCCGGTATCGATGACACGCACCTCTATACCGTCCCTGTTTTGCTCCACAGAGAATCGACCGTCGTCCTTCAGCGTGATTCTGTACATGTTGGAACCGGACTGTGTGGACGACCACACGCCGACAAAACGGCAAGGGATGGCAGGCTGCGACGGTCCGGCCGCGCCTCCCTCGGCGAGGGACGGAACGCTTTTCAGCAGCCCTGTTTCCTTGTCCAGGCAGGCGGTCGCATCGTCCGCGCATTCTTGCGCGATCTGTATCTGCCTGAACTGGAGATACGACCACAGCATGGGCAGGATAATGACGGCCGCGACGCTGTAACCCACCACACGCATGACCCTGGCGACGGGTTTGGGCACCTTGCGCTCGGGATCGATAATGCGGCTGCGTTGGATCAACGGCATGAGCCCATAACGCAAAAGCAGGTACAGCACGAGCGCGCCCACTATTATCAAGCCCTGCACGCTGTATTCCGCGAGGGTATTGCGCATCCGTGTCCAGCCCGACGTTGGCTCCGCCACCGGCGCCACCCCCGGTGTTGCGCTCGGTGCGGGCAACGCTCTTCTTCCGGCCAATACGCCGGGCATAAAGGCGTCATCGCCGGGCCGCACCTCAAAGCCGGCGCAGGTCGCCTTGCGATGGAAAAAACCATCACCCTCGTCCGCCGTGCCGGCGGGATAGCCGGCGATGACCACGGTGCCATCGGCGAGCGCAGCGATGGTCCTTGCAGGACCCGGGATGCCTATCACGGGTTCTGTCAGCGGCGTCACTCTGCCGGTTGCCGGGTTGAAGAC
>JANNJF010000829.1:0-14867 GCA_031405715.1 Gammaproteobacteria bacterium
TCTGCCGATCGCTACAGGCAACTAGCACCAATGCAGTTAACAACACTAGTACAATTTTTTTCATGAGGTATGATCACCGCTGGTGCTACTGGAACGTTTGGGGAAGGATGCCACCTCGCTGGGCTTGCCCGGTGTCGGCAGGGGCACAATATGCGGAGCAACAGCGGCCTTCACTAAACGCTCGATCACCAATGGCAGAAAAATAATCACATCGTAAAGCATGATCAGCGTATGGCCGACTTGTTTGGCGGTGGACGCAATGGTGCGCGCGAACAAACCCAGACCGCGTATACCCATGACCAGCAGTGCACCGGAAACCGTGCGTGCGGAATAGATAAAATACTCCAGCGGAATCGCGACAAACGCCAGGGCAAAGGGCAGTATGAAGCCGAGGATCATCTGTCCGGCGGCGGGGATCTTGGTCACCCAGTTATCCACCGACGCCGCGGCCACCCCACCACCCAGGGTCTGCTTCAGGGCCACGTCTGCGGAGACTATCAGATCGCGCATCACCGCCAGCGCCACCTCCACCCCCGCCAGGACCAGCAGTATGGTAAAGGATATCCACATCATGCGCCGGCGCATGTGCTCGTCGATGTTGGACAGGGGAAACAAATGGGTGAAGCGCATCGACTCCATGAGAAACAGACCCATGAGGGTCTCGAAGAAGATGATCACCATGGCCGCGACCTGCGAGGTCTGAATATTGCCAAGGATGTAATCACCACCACCCACCATGGCGGACATGGGGCGCTCGATCAGCAGGAAGTTGACGAAGGCGCCACCGAAGGCGATCAGCATGACTAACCCGGAGATGATGAACTGATTGGTGGCGGAGGACGTTAAGGCATGCTCGACCTTGTCGGCGCCGGATTTGATTTCCTTGTAACGGTCGATTTGCGCATCGATCTTGCCGGCGGTGACCTGCAGGCTGGTCAGGTTCTGGTCGACGCGCGCCAGGGTTCGATCGAGGGAGCGCCAGAACGGCATGAAGCCCTTGAGTATTTTATGCCGCTCGCCGTAGGAACGGCGATACTCGGCGACCACCTTGTCGTAGATCTTGTCGATGGAGGCACTGATGTCATCCAGGATCTTTTCCACCAGGCCGTCGCCCGACGGTTTGATCTTGGCGATGGCGGCCACCGCCTTGGTCCATTCCGGGGGCGGCGGCGGCACTTCGCCACACTTCTGGTAGTCCTCCTCGATGCGCGTGATCTCGTCCATGAGCTTGCGCTGCAGCACGGGATAACCGTGCAGGTCGCGTTGCACCACCTTGGCGATGCGTTCGAATTCACGCTCGATCGCCTTGCCCACCTCTTCCCGGCCATGGGCGAGCAATACCATCTGATTGCGCGCGCGTAGTTCCTGGGCGGTGACAAACAGCCAGCGCGCGGTGATGCGCAACGGGTTGCTGATAAGGCGGCTGATGGAGCGGATAGTGCTGTGTACCGGGGTGCGCGCACCATACAAAAAAGGTAGCACGATCAATGCCAGCACCAGAATGGACGCAAGTGCGTTGTCAGGCCAGAACAGCCAGGATTGCCAGGTGGCCATGCATCCCCTCCTACCTAATTGGTATAGTTGGTTTAACCATTAAGGTTTAACACATGCAAAATGGAGGGAACAAGGTACGACCGACGAAGCCACGCGAATAAGGGATCAGCGGCAGACAAAATACAGGCTAGGGTAAGGCCCGCAGCCGCTTTACACCAGGTTAAGTAGACCCATCTGCAGCAAAACTACGGGCGATCATCCACCTGACCGCCTTCCTTCTTTGCCGGCAGCATGTCTTCGCGCGATATGCCGAGCCACATGACGATCGGGCTTGCCACCAGCACCGAGGAATAAATACCGAACAAGATGCCGATGGTCAGGGCTATTGCAAAGTAGTGCAGCGTCTCGCCACCGAAGATCAGCATGGACAGCACCGCAAGTTGCGTGGAGCCGTGCGTGATGATGGTGCGCGACATCGTTCGGGTAATCGCGTTATCGATGATCTGCGGTATGGTTGCCGCGCGCATCTTGCGGAAGTTCTCCCGGATCCGGTCGAACACCACCACCGATTCGTTCACCGAGTAGCCGAGTATGGCGAGTATCGCCGCCAGCACCGTGAGCGAGAAATCCCACTGAAAAAACGCGAAGAAACCGAGGATGATGACCACGTCATGCAGGTTGGCGATGATCGCCGCAATGCCGAACTTCCACTCGAAGCGGAACCAGAGATACATCACGATACCGATAGACACGAACAGCAGCGCCAGGGCGCCGTTCTCCACCAGCTCACGGCCGACCTGCGGCCCGATAAACTCGGTGCGCCGCAGTTGCGCCGCGGGGTCGGCGCGGTGCAGAATCTCCATCACCGCTTCGGCCTGCTTGGCGCCACCCGCTTCCGCCTTGGCCGGCAGACGGATCAGCACGTCGCGCGAGCCGCCGAAGTTCTGCACCGTGACATCGGCGTAGCCGTTCTGCTCCACCAGCGAGCGAATCTTCTGCAGCTCGGCGGACTGCGGATAATTCACCTCCATCACCGTCCCGCCGGTGAAATCCACGCCGAAGTTGAGACCCTTGGTCAGCAGAAAAAATACCGCGAGGAGAAACGTGATCATGGAGATCGCGTTGAACACCAGCGCGTGGCGCATGAACGGGATGTCTTTGCGTATCTTGAAGAATTCCATGGCGTGCTTATCTCAGCGTCGGATGTTTAGGTTCATGCCGCACGGCGGCTTGAATTCCATTGGGTGTTGCCGATGGCCAGCCGCTCGAGCTTGCGCCGGCCGCCGTAGAACAGATTCACCATGGCGCGCGATACCATGACTCCGCTGAACATGGAGGTCACGATGCCGAGGCACAGCACCACGGCAAAACCGCGCACCGCTCCGCTGCCGAACATGAGCAACGCGAGCCCCGCGATCAGCGTGGTGATGTTCGAGTCGAGAATGGTGCCGAAGGCGCGTTCATACCCGGCATGGATACTCGCCTGCGGCGTATTGCCGTTGCGCAGTTCCTCGCGGATACGTTCGTTGATCAGCACGTTGGCATCGATCGCCATGCCCACGGTCAGCGCGATGGCGGCCATGCCGGGCAGCGTCAGGGTCGCCTGCAGCAGCGACAGCAACGCGACCAGCAGCACCACGTTGACGCCCAGGGCGATCACCGAGGTCACACCAAAAACCAGATAGTAAATGATCATAAACACGGCGATCGCCGCGAAACCGATCCAGGTGGAATGAAAACCGCGCTGGATGTTCTCGGCGCCGAGGCTCGGACCGATGGTGCGTTCCTCGATGATATCGACCGGCGCCGCCAACGCGCCGGCGCGCAGCAGCAGCGCCAGGTCGCGCGCCTCCTCGATACTATCGAGGCCGGTGATCTGGAAGCGCTTGCCGAGCTGTGTCTGGATGCGCGGGGCGGTGATCACCTCCTCCACGCGCCGCGAGACGCGCACCACCCGGCCCTGTACGTCCAGCACCGGTTTGCCGTTCTCGTCCAGCTTGGGGTCGGACTTGGTCTCGACATACACGACCGCCATGTGCTTGCCGACATTCTCGCCGCTCACACGCTGGTTGATGGTGGCGGCGCGCGCATCCAGCGCGATACTGACCACCGGCCCGCTCGACTGGCTGTCGAAATTCGCCGCGGCGTCAATGATATTGTCACCGGAATAGATCAGCTGTTTCTTCAGCAGGATGGGGTTGCCGTCGCGCAGCTTATACAGCCGGGTGCCGGCCGGCGGCGTGGTCACCGTCGGCAGCAGGCTGCGCGGATCGGTATGTTCGTCGTCCACCATCATGATTTCCAGGGTGGCGGTGCGCCCGAGGATGCGTTTGGCCTCGGCCGTGTCCTGCACGCCGGGCAATTGCACCACGATGCGGTCCTCACCCTGCTGCTGGATGATGGGTTCGGACACAGCGAGCTCGTCCACCCGGTTGCGCAGCGCCAGCATGTTCTGATCCAGGGCAAACTTGCGCTTTTCCTTCAACGCGGCCTCGCTTAAACGCGCGCTGATCAGAAATTCACCGCTGCGCTCCTGATCCGTCTGGGTCAGCTCACTCAGATCCTTACTGAGGATGGCGTGTGCCTTGTCACGTTCTGCGGCATCACGGAAGCGGATATCGAGCCCGCCGGCGTCGGACCGGTTTACCGTCAGGTAACGCACCTTGTTCTCGCGCAACAGCGTGCGCACATCGTCGACATAACGCTCTTCGGCCTTTTTGATGGCGCCGACCATGTCCACCTGCATCAGGAAATGCACACCGCCGCGCAGATCCAGGCCCAGATACATGGGATTGGCGTTGAGCGCCCTCAGCCAGCGCGGCGTGGCCGGGAGCAGATTCAGCGCCACGGTGTAGTTCTCACCCAGCGCCGTCTGGACCAGATCGCGCGCCTTGAGCTGAGTCTCGGTTTCGACGAAGCGGACCTTGAGGCCCTTCTCATCCAGTTCCCCCGGGGTATGCGCGAGGTTCGCTTGCTTCAGCACCTGCTCCACCCGGGTCAGGGTATCGCTGGTCACCTTGGTGGTACGGGTGGCGGAGATCTGGATCGCCGGATCATCGCCGTACAGGTTGGGTAGTGCATAGATCAGCCCCGGCAGGATGACCGCCAGGATCACAAGGTAGCGCCACAGAGGATATTTATTCATTATTGATCTTTACTGTCGGGGAGCCGGGATGGGGTCACGCAGGCCGGCAAGGTTATGCGTGACATTCTATATATATGGTATGCACTACGCGGATTTGATCGTTCCCTTGGGCAGAACGGAGGCGACCGCCTGGCGTTGTAGTTTGACCTCCACGCCGTCGGCGATCTCGACGCTTATAAAGGTGTCGCCCACCTGGCTGACACGACCGATGATGCCGCCGTTGGTGACGACCTCGTCGCCCTTGGCCAGGGCGTCCACCAAGGCCTTGTGTTCTTTGGCGCGCTTGGATTGTGGGCGGATAATAAGAAAGTAAAAAAGGAGAAAGATACCGCCCAAAAAAACAAACTGTATCATCGAGCCACCGGGAGCGGCGCCCGCGGCGGCGGCCGGGCCTTCGGCCCAGGCATCGGAAATTAACAGGTTCATCACAATTCCTTTAATTATATTAGATATTTCACGTTGCGTCCGGGAGCGGCCGGGGGTTATTCCAGCGCCGGGGACTCCTGGCCGCGCATACAATAAAACTTATTGACGAAATCATCCAGCCCTTTTTCCTCAATGGCCTGGCGCAGACCGCGCATCAGGCTTTGATAATAATGCAGATTGTGCACGGTATTCAGGCGCGCCCCCAGGATTTCGTTGCAGGTATGCAGATGCCGCAGATAGGCGCGGCTGTAGTTTTTGCAGGTATAACAGTCACAACGGGCGTCCACCGGCCCGGTATCCCGGGCATAGCGGCTGTTGCGGATCTTGACCGCGCCGTCGTGGGTGAACAGCCAGCCGTTGCGCGCATTGCGCGTCGGCATCACACAATCGAACATGTCCATGCCCCGGCGCACCGCCTCCACCAGGTCCTCCGGGGTGCCCACCCCCATGAGGTAGCGTGGGCGATCCGCCGGCAGTTGCGACGCCAAATGACCCAAAACCCGCAGCATATCGGGCTTCGGCTCGCCCACGGACAGCCCGCCGATGGCGTAGCCGTCAAAGCCGATCTGGGTCAAACCAGTCAGGGAGATCTCCCGCAGGTGCTCGTACATACCACCCTGCACGATGCCGAACAGGGCGCCCGGGTGTCCCGCGTGCGCCGCCTTGCTGCGCTCGGCCCAGCGCAGGGACAGCTCCATGGATTCCCGCGCCTGAGGTTCCGTGGCGGGGTACGGCGTGCATTCGTCGAATATCATCACGATGTCCGAGCCCAGGTCGTGCTGCACCGCCATGGCCTCTTCCGGCCCGAGAAAGATGCGCGCCCCGTCCACCGGCGACTGGAACTGCACGCCCTTTTCGCTGATCTTGCGTAGTTTACCCAGACTGAATACCTGAAACCCGCCGGAATCCGTCAAAATCGGGCCGTCCCAGTGCATGAACCGGTGCAAGTTGCCATGGGCACGCACGATGTCCATGCCCGGACGCAGCATCAGATGAAAGGTATTGCCGAGGATGATCTCGGCGCCGGTGGCGTGCAGCTCCTCCGGCGTCATGGCCTTGACCGTGCCGTAGGTGCCGACCGGCATAAAGGCCGGGGTCTGCACCATGCCGCGGGCGAAGATCATGCGGCCGCGGCGTGCGCGGCCGTCGGTGGCGAGCAGGTCGAATTTCATGGGTGGCGACTGTTGCAGGGGTGAATAAAATGGTGCGGGGTCATAGGCTGGGATTGTACCGGCAAACCGGTGGTCGCCGCACCTCTCCGGTGAGCGTCCTTTACATCCACCAGGGCAAGCATAAAGGCGTACGTCATCCTCTCCACGACAAGCAGCGGGTGGGGCCTGCATGCCAGGCGAAAATCCGGCGCTTTGCGACCCCACCCGTTTGCTGTATGGCAAACCTCCCGCGGCGTCAGGGTTTCACAACGATATCGATCGGCTTTTTGAGGAACGCGAGTTGTTCCAGGGTGTCGGTCACGGTTCCGGCCAGCAGGTCATCGGCGGCGTTGTCGGGACTACCGGTCAGGATGACCGTGACTTTGTTGCCGCGCTCGTGACCGACATACAGCTTGCCGTCGCCGGTACCCCAGATGCCGTGGGGTTCCCCGGTGAACTCCGCCCCGGCGAATTCGCGCACGATAGTGCGTGTGCTGCGATCGAGTACCACAACCTTGCCTTGGGGATCGGGATCGGCGCTGCTGGGGTTGGCACCGCCGACGGTGATGTAGGCCAGCCGGCCAACGAAGAAGACATGATTGGCGCGCGCGCCAAGCGGCATGCCTTGCACCAGGAAGCCGAGGTCACTGGTACGCAGGATCGATAGGGTTCCTGTGCCCTTGTGCACCAGGTACAGCTCGTTATTGTCCGGCGTGACCAGACCGAACGGTGTGAAGTTGGCAGGCAGGGCCTGCGAAGCCAGGCGCGTGCGCTTGGCCGCGTCAAATTTGTCCACGCGGTTCTCCTTGCCGGAAACGACAAACGCGTAGCGGCCGTCCGAGGTGAACGACACCATGGAGGGGCCGTTCATGGTGCCGATAGACGCCACCACCGGCATGCGTGCGGTACGGCGTAGCGTGGATTTGAACAGCAGCGCGCGGTCCAGCTTCAACACATCGATATAATCCTCTCCGCGCACCGCGACCCAAGCCTCGCGGCCGCCGGGTCGCACGGTGGCGAGATGCGGCTCGCGACCCACGGGCGTGTATCCCATCACCGTGTTGGTCGCGGTGTCGATCGCCACCACGGTGCTCGACAGGCGATTGGTGGCAAGCAGTGTGGAACCGTCCGGCGTCAGCCACAGGCCATGGGTATCGGCGTGACCATTGTAGAAGGCCTTGTGATGATCCGTTTCACCGTTGTACGGACCATTGGGCTGCGGCGTTCCGGCTATCGCCGGATCCGAACCGAGGCCGATGGTGGCGGTGATGACGTTGCTGGCGGTGTCGATCACCGATACGCTGGCGGTGGCCTCGTTGGCGACGTAGGCGGTGCCGGCGAATGCTGCACTGGATAATGTTAATGCGATGCCGGTGCACAACGAACGCAATGTGATGCGCGAGACTGTCTTCATAAAATCCTCCTGGTTGATTTCCGGTTGGTTTGGCTTTATTCGCGTGAATGGCATAGCGATGACGTCAACGGCCAACTATTTTCGATCCACGTTGAAAGACCCGGCCAGCGCGAACACGCCGGCCGGGGGACATGCCATTGACTATTTCGTTATTGCAACGGAAGCGGTGACCGATCCCTCGACACCGCTGACTTTCACCGTGGATGGGGCGCTGGTGATCTTGGTGGCCGTCAGGGTCCAGACCGATTTGCGGCTGTCCCAGGTCATGGTGCCGAAGCCATCCACGCTGAGACCGGCACTCGCCCGCAACGCGCTCGTGGCCTGCACAACCAGGGTACGTTTACTGGTCGAGTAGGTCGCCTTGGTGATGTTGATGGTCAGGTCATAGCCATTGCAGTCCTGGTCGATGCCATCGCTCTTGATTTCAGGCGCCCCGGGATAAATAGCAGCGTAGCTGTCGTTGCAATCCTGAGGGGCGCCCCAACCGTCGCCGTCGGCGTCCGCTGTGTTGGCAAGCGGCAGCACCACCCGATCCAGAAATGCGGCATAACCCATGGTCACACCATTCTGTGCCCCGGTGCCGACCACCGTCCTGCCGTTACGCGCAATGGAACTGGCGTTGGGCAGTGTCCAGCCTTGCAATGCGACACCGCGGTCGTTCAAGACGTCAGTCAGCAGGCGTTTGCCTGTAGCCGGTGTCCATATGAACGCGTGACGGGTCAGCGCGCCCGTCGTCGGATCGCGCAGGGTGACTGGCCCGACCGCCGTGCCGGCGTCACCGGAGAGGTCGTTAGTAAGGCTGGCATATTCGTTTAGTAACGCCGGCGTCAGCAAGGCCGGAGCCGTGTCTCCAACCCATCGGACGGCCTGGTTGGGGCCGAGCACGACCAATCTGCCCACGCCGACAACGACCGTGCCGTCGTCGGAGACGCTGGTGGCAGTGCTACCATAGTCCCCGGGAAGATCGCCGAGCAGGGTGGTGCCGCCGCTCGCGAGCCACCTGACCGCATCGCCGCCGTCCCCACCGACGACCACGTTGCCGTTCGCGGAAACGCCCGATGCAACCTGACCCTGGACGTACGGCGACTGGGCGGGAAGGGCGACCATGCCGGTCGTCGCCGTCCAGCGGAACGCCTGCGTGCCCGTATTGCCGACCACGGTCGCACCGTCGGCGGATATGTCTGTGCTGCGGCTGTACGGGTATGTTGACAGGCCGCCGAGCCCGACGAGACCTGTCGCGGCGCTCCACCGGAACGCCTCCTTTTCTACGGTCGAACCGATAGTGACAAAGCTGTTAAGCGCGACGGCGGTGCCGTCACCGGAAACGTCAACTGCTTCGCTTTTGTAAGCGCAACCGAAGTCGTCACAGATGAGCGCTACATTCGCGGGGAACGGGATCATCGTCCTGCCTTTGGACGGCGTCCATACAAACGCCTGGTTGCCAGACTTATTTGCAACAAAAGTATGTCCGACCACGGTGTTGCCGTCGGCCGATACCCCGAGGGTTTCACTCGCGGTGAAGCCGACGAAGCTGGCAGTAACGCTGATCTGTGCGCGAATTTCCCCGCCGGGGTGCGCCGCGGTGTGCAGATTGATGTAGGTATTGCCGTTCAGCAAATCGAGCTCATTGGTCGCTGGGAATGTTACCGTGGTGGCGAGGGTCATGCCGGTGGCGGTGACCTGCCAGGCGCTCGTGCCGAGGTTGACAAGGATGGCGCCGCTGGCGCCCGTAGCGCCGAGGTGAATGTGCGCCCCCGTCAGAGCCGTGGTGGAGATTCCCGTAACGGTGATGGACAGGGCGAGCTGGTTGGAGCTGTGGTCATAGCTGCCCTTTGCGGTCCCCATCGCTGTGCTGCCGTTGGGTGGCACCTGCTGCACGCCATCCAGTGAGGCGGCGAGGCCATAGTTGTAGGTATCTGCCCAGGTTGCCTCTGATATCAGCAGGGCAATGCACAACATGCACGCCTGAATCGCATTCAGCCATTGGTTTTTGTATTTCATCCTTGCCTCCTGTTGCGTTGGGGTGGTTGGTCCTTATTTATTTAGTGCCTTGTGCTGCATTTGGCGAACGCGCACTGTTACGGTGAGTTGACCCATCGTCGCCCCATCTTTTTCTTCCTCGACACCCATCCTGCACGTGCAGGCTGCCATGTTTGTTTTAGCGAAGATGCTAGTCCGGTTTCATTTCACCTTGGTGTTGGTGGAGGCGCTGTTGTTGGCCGTGCTGGGATCAACCACGGCACTGGTGACGCTGGCGCTGTTACTGAGTATGCCAACAGTCTTGGTGCGGACGACGATGCTAACACTGACGCTCGCGCCACTTGCCATGCTGCCCAGTGAACAGGTAACAGTGGTCGTGCCGCTGCAACTACCCTGGCTGGGCATGGCCGAAATAAAGCTGACGTTGGCTGGTAGCACATCGGTCAACACCACGCCGGTCGTGACGTCTGGGCCGTTATTTTTGACACCGATGTTATAAGTCAGCCTGGCCAGTTTCTTCACTGGGTCCGGTGAGTCGGTCATGCTTAGGGCAAGATCAGCGCTGGCCGCAGGCGTCGGCAACGCCACAGCGGGCTTCAGATACACCACGAAACCCATGCTGACGCCATTTACGTAGCCATGCCCGACGATCGTGCTGGCATCGCGCGATATGCCGTAGGCGTCGGTGAATGTCCAGCCGGTGATATCCACACCGCGCTCGGCCAGAATATCGGCGAGCTTTCGTTTGCCCGTCTGTGCGGTCCAGATAAATGCGGTGTAACCCAGGCCGAAACTGGGATTGAGTCCTGCCCCACCGACAATCGTCTTTCCGTCGGCGGAAACACCCGTGGCGCAACTGGAGTATTCCTCCGCAAGTGCCTCCAGCAGGACAGGGCTGTCAGTCCCGGCCCAGCGTACGGCCCGATCGGGAGTAACATAGCCGGTGTCGCTACAGCCGACGACGAGCGAACCGTCAGATGAAGCGGCATGGGCGCGGCCATGATACGCCCCAGGTAAAAGGCCGAGCTTGGCGATCCCGCCGCTGGCTGGCCATTTTACGGCGTCCAAGCCGCTTGAACCAACGGTAATAGAGCCGTTGCCCGCGATGCCATAGGCCACTCCACCATCGACTGAGGGCAGATTGGGAAGTTGCACCAAGCCAGTGGCAGCGGTCCAGCGGTAGCCATCGTCGCTGCTCGTGAGACCGCTACCGACGATGCTTGAGCCGTCATCGGAAATACCCCGCGCCGGGTTGCCGAAGGGGTATAAAGAAAGATAACTGCCCAGACTGACAAGACCGTCGGCGGCGGTCCAGCGGAATGCCTCGAGTGCATTACTCGTTCCCTGCGTCGTGAGGACATAACTCGCGATTACGGTACCGTCCGCGGACACCGCCGTGGCACGGCTGGAGTGGCTACACACGTCATCGTTGCAAGTCACTGCCGCGTTGGGCGGAAGTCCGAGCGCTTGCACATCGTCCATGGGTGTCCAGCGGAACGCTTCGATACCGTTATTGTTGGCTCTCTCCCCAACCACCACGTTGCCGTCCGCCGACGTGGCATAGGGATAGGCGTAACTGATCCCAACCAGGGTTGCACTCACGACAATCTGCCCGCGAATCTCGCCGCCGGTATAGGTTGTGGTGTGTAGATTGAAATAGGTGTTGCCGTCGTGCAGGTCAATCTCGTTGGCCTCGGGGATGCTGACGGCAGTGGAGAGCGTCATTCCCGATGCGGTATTGGCCCATCCCGCTGTGCCAAGATCGACAAGGATCCCGCCGCTTGTGCCAGCGGCCCCGAGGTGAATATGTGACGCGGCGAGCTGGCTGGTTGTGACGCCCGCCACCGTGATTGTGACGGCGAGCTGGTTGGTGCTTTTATCGTAGCTGGCCTTGGCCGCACCGGTGGCCATGCTGTTGTTAGGCGGCACTTGTTGTGCGCCATTCAACGTGGACACGATGCCGTAGCTAAAACTCGTCGCCTGCGCCGGCAGTGCCGTGGTAAGCAGAGCCAGGCCTGCGAACCCTGCGAATAGCATGTGCAATACAGTAGTTCCCGTTTTCATTCTGGCGATCCTCCTCATTTCTACTGTGTTTTTAGTATGTGCTGCCTAGGGTCCGTCCCCGCCGTCAAAAACAGACTGTGCGTCGGGACAGGAAGACAGGACACCACGACGAGGGCACCGCATCATGCACGCGCCGCCATCCTGCCCGGCACGGCGACCGATCTTCAAAGCAAGCAAACGCCGTGCCGGCAGGCCTGACCACGATGGGTAAGCGCCAATTCGATGAATAAAAATGGGGAAGTAGCGGGTTTGGAGGCCCCCGCCGATTTTAATAGTCGCATCTGTTCCACAGATGCGACAGGTTTCGGGCAGGAGTGCGAGCCTGATTACCCTTGGCATGCCCGAAATTTCACTGAGCGGCAAAGAGCCAGACTCGATTAAACTCCAGTGAAGTGCACACCTGCGCCAAGCTTGTGGGGGAGGACGTGTGACATGTGCTCGACTCCGAGTGCCGTCACCAATAGCAGGGAAAGACCAGGCGCGGTGTGGCTACGCCGGGCGTGCCCAGATGTCAGTCGGCGTATTTTTTACTAGATATATCCGTTGGCGACGGATCGCGAACCACAGCGGGCAGGTAAAGACCTAAGCCTGCTTGTTTGGCGTGTCGCCCTTCAACCTGTCATCGAAGCCCATGACCCCGCACCCAGTCCACCGCCCTGAGTACGCCTGGCGAGCAGCGTCTTTAGCAGCGTGTTCGCATCACTGACATAAAGACCCACGCCGGACTCCGACAGGTGGCGCACAATGGCACGGAAGTGCTGAACTTGTGTACGTCCGTCCGTGTTGGTCTGTACCGCCAGGATTACCTGGCTGTTGGAAGTAAGTCCTTCTGTATCGCCGACCACAAACGCGCCTTCCTGGCTGATATCCCGCGTCCGGCAGCGGCGGAAGCCGCGGTTGCCGACATTCATGGCGCATTCGAGGGTCATGAGTAAACGGAAGTTCTGGCGTCGTTCAGCTGTCATAAGCATCTAGTTCCTTTTAGTAAACAATGGGTGTGACTCGCAAACCGAGTCTAGCCCGCGCCATCACCGGACGTAATAGAGGAAATGTGAACATGTGTAACAATGATCGGCAATTGTAAAATTGCGTGTCGGCCTGGGCTGATGGCGTCCAACGAAGGGCTGTAACCCGCGCTACGGAGCGGGTGTTTCTGCTACGTCAAATGACGGCGCGAAGATGCCGCCCGGAATGCCGCTGAGATAAGAGGCCAGGGTCGCAACGATCTTGTAAAACGGATAGAGGATGCAGGCATCCCCCTGACCGGTCAGAATGGCCGAGGCCTCGTGGTAGCCCGTGCCGTAGGTCATGTCGCCGGACATCAGGGCCGGCACGTATGCCGTCACCCGGCAGTTTGTCGTCCTGCACCGGCAATTTGCGCATGGCGTTATAAAATGCCAAACCACAATGCCATGACGCCGGACAGCAGGAGTACACCCATGAACCAGTGGGCATGACGTATGCCCTGGTCTGCCTCACCCGGTTTATAGCCGCTGACCATGCTGCGCACCAAGTTTTCCCGGTGCAGCACGCTGCTCACCACCACCCCGGCGACATGCCCCAGCACCAGCAGCAGCATGCCATTGGACACCACCTCGTGCAGTTCCTCGAGCAGGTCGCCGCCGATCTCATTATAAGTGGCATAACCACTGACGCCGGACAACACCCCCAACAGCAGGAGCCCAAAGATCATCCAACTGCCGGCGGGATTATGGCCGATGTAGTGTTGCGGCGACCCGCGCAACAGGGACTTGAAGTAGGCCAGCACCCGCGACGGACCGAATGCGAACGAACGGAAGCGCGCATAGCGCGTGCCGAGCAGGCCCCAGATGATGCGGAAGCCGATCAGCGCGAGCAGCAGATAGCCGAGCGCCACATGTACATCGCGGTAGGTTTCGGATTCCGCCGTGACAAAAGCACCGGCAAACGATCCCACCAACAGCCAGTGAAAGAGGCGCGTGGGGATATCCCAGACAAGAATACGTGTGACCATGCCGATTTCCTTTATTTCGGCATGCGGACAGTCTGTTCGCTGTAGTCGCCCTGCTCGGCGTTGACATGGCAGGCAGCGCAGTTGGACGGACTTTTTACCTGCGCGCCCTTCCAGGTGCGCGCCGGCACCTCGTCATGTTCGCGCGCAAACCAGCGGATCTCGCTGATACGCAGCACGGGCTGTGCCGACGGTGCGCGATCGCGTCCGGCGTTGCCTTGCAGGAATGCCGTGATATCCGCCGCCGCCTTGGGATCGAGACTGGCATCGGTGCCGAAATGTTTATCCAGGCTGGACATCATGGCGCGCCAGGAACGCGCCGGCAGCATCTGCGGTGGATAGGCAATGTGACAGCTACCGCACTCCGCTTTCCACAACGGGTTGCTGGCGGTGTAACGCTGGCCTGCGTCGTCGTCGGCAAACACTGTGGTGGTAACGCCCATGGCCAGGGCTACGATCAGAATCAACTGCACGCGGTATTGCATGATGGTCTCCTAATTTTCGAGTGACATGAGGTAAGCAAGGACATCGCCTTTTTCCGCCGCACTGCACGCGCGGCCGAGCACATCGTTGCAGTTGCGCCGGAACCATTTCTCGACCTTGTCCGCACGGGTGAAGCGTTCGGCATTGGCCGCCGGTGCCAGCGCTGCGATCTGCTTGCTGGTCTTGGCGTGCCGGCCGGCGGCCGTTGGCTTCTGCGTATGGCAGGAGGCACAACTCCACTCGCGGCCATGCGTCGTCTTGAAAAATTCCGCGCCCCGCTGGGCGGAAAACCCGGCAAAGCCGGGGGCCTCCTGGCGGGCGGCCGCTTCCAGCGAGCGCTGGATATCCGCTGGGGTCGTGGCCAGCGCGCCGACGCTGACCGCCGCTAACACCACGGCGCCGGCAAGCCGTAGAACAGATGTGTGCATGACAATTCTCCTGTTGGGATGGATCGTACAGACACACTAGCGCATGAACCTGAAACCATACTGAACACCCAGCATGGTCTTCTCCGGTTCGGTCGCGGCCTACGCCTATTACAAAAGTTGAAAAACAGCCTGCGTGCGGCCCACGGACGGGCCGCCATTTTCCACGCGTATCGGTACCGCCGTATCCAGACACGGCCTGCAGTGCAGAGAGTTAAGTTGAGGCGGTTATCGTAGGCGCGCGAGTATCTTCTCGATGACCATCGGGCGTTCGATGCAAGCAGTGATTTTCACT
>JANNJF010000830.1:0-13643 GCA_031405715.1 Gammaproteobacteria bacterium
CTGTTACTGATGTTCTCCATGGCCGGGGTACCGCCGACGGCGGGCTTCTATGCCAAGCTGCTGGTGATACAGGCAGCCATCGGCGCCGGCCACGCCTGGGTAGCGGTGGCCGCGGTGCTGTTATCGGTCATCGGTGCGTACTATTATCTCCGCGTCGTCAAGCTGATGTATTTCGATCCGCCGGCGGACGCCGCTCCTATCGTGGCGGGTCGGGAGTTTCGTGTTTTGTTCGGCGTCAACGCCTTGGCCATGGTGGCCATCACACCCTGGGTCGGCACGCTGATTGATCTGTGTGCCCATGCCATTAAGAGTATTGCTTAGCTGTAAAGGGTGGAGGGGTGTGTCGAACCAGGCAGGCGGGATCGGCGGTTTGGTAGAATTACTCGGAATTTCGCCAGAAACGACCTTAACTTGCGCATTCAGCTTGAAATGCGTGGGCTTGGTGGGTAAACTGCGCCCTCTGTTGCGGGGTGGAGCAGTCTGGCAGCTCGTCGGGCTCATAACCCGAAGGTCGTAGGTTCAAATCCTACCCCCGCTACCACTTTTTCACGCCATCGACCTCTCTCTGTCGTTGGTCTGGGTCTGAGGCCGAAGCGCCTTGTAGCGGCCTTCTCCCCCGATGTCTCCGCTAGTCGTTTGCCCCTCGGCGCATGTTTTTTGATCCACTCAGGTACGTTCGTACGATCCTGATAGCGCCGCACGGACTGTCCCGTCCACGTATGCGTTCCAACCGACATTCATCGTCCACCCGCACGTCGGGGTCCAGCAGCACTGCGGCAGTCCGTTAGGTTGGCATGAGCGGACCTGTTGCGATGCCAGGGCCTTGTCCATGGCACCTGCAGTCTGCGAGACGGCCAACGTCTACTCCGTGCCGTGTTTGGTTTCCACCATGATGCCAAGTTCTTTGAGGAACGGTGTGGGCAGTACACCTCCGGCACAGACGATCACCGCGTCGTTTTGCACAGTGAGCGGGTTGCCCTTATGTTCGATAGTCACCGCCTTATCGGTGATATTCTTGACCTTCGACTCCAGCAGCACCTTGATGCGACCCGCCTTTTCGGCGGTCTGCAGGCGTTCACGATTCTTCTGTTTGACGCGACCAAAGGCCTCGCTGCGGTAGGATAGGGTGACCGTCGTCCCCGGCTCCTCGGCAATGGACAGCGCCGCTTCCAGGGCACTGTCACCGCCGCCAACTATCAGAACGTGCTGGCGCCGGTACTGCTCGGGATCGATCAGGCGATAGACCACCTTCGGCAGTTCCTCACCCGGCACATCCAGTTTACGCGGCGTTCCGCGGCGGCCGATGGACAGCAATACCGCGCGGGCCTGGTAAGTCGTGCGCGAGGTGACCACTTCGAAGCCTTTATCCAATTTATTGATCTTTTCCATGCGCTCACGGAATTGCACCTTGAGCCCGGTCTTCTTGATGACCCCTTTCCAGAACTCCAGCAGGGCCTCTTTGCTCAGCTCGCCCATTTTTACCGTGCCCACCAGGGGCAACTCCATGGTCGATGCCATCACGATTTTGTTGCGCGGGTAATGGAACACCGCGCCGCCGAGGGATTCCTCCTGGTCGATCAAGACAAAGCGCATTTTGTGGTGCATCGCGGCGAGACCGGCCGCCATGCCCGCCGGTCCCGCACCGATGATCACAACCTCCAGTTGCTTAGGTTGCGCCTTGAGCTTGCGGATGGAGTCGATCGCCTGCTTACCCTGCGCCACGGATTTGCGGATGAGCCCCATTCCACCCAGTTCACCGGCGATGAATATTCCGGGGACGTTGGTCTCGAAATTGGGGTTGACCTGGGGGATGTCCATGCCGCGTTTTTCCGTACCAAAAACCAGCCGGATGGCGTCGTGTGGGCACGCGGGCATACAGGCGCCGTGGCCGATGCAGAGGGTCGGGTTGATCAGGTGCGCCTTGCCGCGAATGATGCCGATGGCGTGTTCCGGGCAGGCTTTCACACAGGCGCCGGAGCCGAGGCATTTCTTTGGGTCGAAGACCGGATGCAGCGACGAAGGATCGGTAAGACCGGCGGTGACGTTGGCCTGCAGCTGACCCGCATAATGACCATCGCGCCGACGGTGCCGTCGAAGATACAGGAACAGCACGCCCGCCATGGGGAGGGCGTAGATCGAGAGGGTGACATAATCAACATTCATGGTGTGTTTATAGACCTTCAAACCGGATTTGTGCCAGACAGGCTTGGGCATCGGGTGCTGCGACTGGACAACTCTGTAGACTAGCATACCATTATAGTAATACTGGACGGGGTTGCAGGCGCGTTGGTCGGGTTGAGCGGTTTTTTCGTCTGCCTGTGATTGACCGAAAAATGGATGCGATCCTAAGATGACAATCCGGCCGACATGGAGGAGTCGCAGGCAAGCAGCGATCGTCCGTGCTGCCTCGAATACTGCAGCGCGCAAATTGACTGCAGTATTGCCCTTTTAGAAAACCGTTACCCAGTCGCATGCCAGGGAAAGCGCGCGCCGCCGCCGATGACGCGAATGCAATGTGAACAATAACCAGAAAAACTCTGGCAGCCACTGTTTGAAAAAGGTAGTTATGCAAATTCTCAGGTATCGGCGGGCAATGCGGCCTCTCACAGGGGTGGCAGTATTATTTGGACTAGTCTTGCTGCTGATGGGGCAGGTGGCCCTGGCCGATACGGAGAACCGCACCAAATTTGACCATGCATTAAGCGGATTTCCCCTCACCGGCGCCCACGAGCGCGCCCGCTGCGAGTCGTGCCATGCCAATGGCATCTTCAAAGGCACGCCGAATCAGTGCAGATTCTGTCATCAGAGTGGCAGCAAGACCTCCAATACCAGCAAACCACCCAACCATGTCCCCACCAATGCGGCTTGTGAAGAATGCCATACTTCGACATCGAGCTGGAGCGGGGCGCGCTTCAATCATTTCTCCATGGGGGGTGTGGCTTGTGTCAGCTGCCACAACGGATCGACCGTGACCGGCAAGCCGCCGCGCCATGTACCTTCTTCTTCCGCCTGTGAGAGTTGCCACCGTGGCACGGCCACCTGGTCGGGTGCTGACTTTGACCATGCCGGCGTGGCCGCGGGTTGTGTGAGCTGTCATTCCGGATTCTTTTTGGGACCGGATGGTCCACCAGCTTCCCATATCCCCGGACGCACAACGAACTGTGAAGGTTGTCACCGATCCACTTCGGTCTGGCTTTCTTTCTAACGTGGAGTTCGAATGAAAACAATAAAACATGGGATGCTGGTGGCCGTATTCCAGCTGGTAATGGTCTGTACCCTGGCAGTGCCATACGCGGCCAGCGCAGAGATGCTGGATAGTATTGACATCAAACGCGCCGACGGCGTGGCGGTGATCAAGATCACGCTGTCACAGAATGTGCGCTATCGGCGCCACTTCCCCCTCGACCGGGGTAATGTCATCAATATCTATTTCGATAATGTCGCCATTGAAAGCAATGATCGCCCGCAACCGACCCGCCCGGGGCTGGCAACGCCGGAGACGCTGACGCGCGATGTGCAACGGGAAGAACATCTGCGCTCACCCTCCAAAGATCTGCTGCCCTATTTCTGGGTGGCGTATTTGCGCAACGAAACAGGCGACGCCACTTTTGAACCTTACTACATTGCCGTGCAGTTCAGCCAGACGGTGAATTTCAGTCTGCGTGCCGACGAGGCCAATCGTGCATTCTACATCTATGTGCCCATTGCCCAGCCACAAAATAAAACAAAGGGATCGGCCACGCCGGCGCCGGGGACAAGGAGCGACGCCCCGCAGACGTCGACTGCGCCGGATGAGTTCAAACCGGCGACACAGCCGGCCACACCCGTCACGCCCGCGAGTGGATCCGTCACGGATGGCGCGCCTTGAGCCAGACACCGATCCACGCCATTCATTCTTAAGAACAGGTTTTCACTATGCACGTTGTGCGAGTAACCTTGGTAGCGCTGTGCTTGTCAGTGGTTACACTTTCTTGCGGGGCCGCCCAGGCCGCTACTGATCAGACGTCGACTGCCGCAGATGCAGGGACGACCAGTGGACGCAACCAGGGGGTGATGAACAAGTTTTACGCCGTCACTCTCATGACATCTTTCACGCCGGTCGCAACCAAAAAGCTGGCCAAGCAGTTTCCGGATCATGTTGTCTACCAGAAAAAATCCGTGGTCTTCGGCAAGGAGCTGTATCTGATCCGCCTGGGTTTTTTCCCGAGCTATGCGGCCGCCACCGCCATGAAGGACAAGCTGCTCGATCGTTTCCCCGGCGCCTGGCCGACCGAAGTACCGGAGGCAGAGCAGGCCAACGCCCTTGGTATCGGTGTGGTGGCACCCAGCGGTGTGGCCAGGGCCGCCGGCGCAGAATCCGGCAGAACCATCAAGGCCGGCAAGGCCGCGGGTTCCGGCATTTTTGTCATCAATCTTGACAGCGCGAATGTGCCCGAGAAGCTGGTGCGTGTGCCTATGCCTGTTGAGTTGAACGCCTACCGTACCTATGTGCTGTCCGCGACCATTAAGGGCAAAACACAATATTACTTCCGTCTGGGTTTCTTCCCCACCCAGTCGGACGCCGAGCAGGCGCGCAGTTTTCTTACCCGTACGTATGCAGGTTCGTCCATTGTGGAGGTGTCGCGGGAGGAGCAGGCCCTTGCAGCCACGCCCGATGCCGCGGTGGCGGCAACGACCGCCGGTGTGCCGGGTCCCGCGCCAGCCACAGCAGGCGGTGGTGAAATACAGGGCGCCGAGATAGAGAGTCAGGCCGGCGAGTTGCTGGAGCAGGGGCGCGACCACATCACCGCCGGTGAATACATACTCGCCATCCAGAAGCTCAACCGCCTGTTAACACTGCCGCACAACAAGTTTACCGACGATGCCATTGAATACATCGGCGTTGCGCGCGAGCGCGGTGGCCAGTTCGAGCTGGCGCGCGAGATGTATGAGAACTATCTGCGTGTCAATCCGGATACGGAAGGGGCGGAGCGCGTGCGTCAGCGCCTCGCCAGCATGGCCGGCGCCAGCGCGGAGCCCACGCCGGCACTGCGCCCCGCCCAGGACAAGGCCGCGCCGGTCAAGACCGTCTTCGGCAGTCTGTCGCAGACCTATCATCGTACGGAGTCGACCGCCAGCGCCACATCGACCCAGCCTGAGCTGTTCACCGACGCACAGCGGGTCCTGATCAACTACCTGGATCTCAACGCCCGCTACCAGGGCGGCGACTACGACAACCGGGTGGTCCTGCGGGATCAGCACACCTACAACTGGCTCGACACGTCACTGACCGAGCATCGTGTCACGGCGGTCTATCTGGAGTTGAAGGATAAGAAGCGCGACTACAGCGCGCGTTTCGGCCGGCAGCCGGGCAATACCGGTGGTGTGCTGGGCATCTTCGACGGCGCGTCGGCGACCTACAATATCAGTCCCATCTGGCATATCTCCGGCAGCACCGGCGTGCCCAAGGAGAACAAGCTCGATGCGCAACGTTATCTCTACAGCGTGAGCACCGATTTCGGACCACTGGCGCAGCACTGGTACGGCGGCCTTTATTACGTTTATCAGTTTGTCGAAGGCGTGGAGGACAGGAACGCGGTGGGCGCAGAGATGCGTTATTTCGAGCCCGGACATTCCGTTTATACCTTGTTCGATTATGATCTGAGCTACAGCGCCCTCAACATCGCCGTGTTGCAGGCCAACTGGCAGACCGAGTCCAATACCAGCTACAACCTGCTGCTCGACCATCGCAAATCGCCGGCCCTGCAGGCGAGCAATGTGTTGAACGGGGCCTCTATTTTGGTTGACCCCATGCAGCCGACTCTCGGCAGCTTCATCCCGTCCTACAGCGATCTGTCTCAGAGATATACCTACGCGGAGCTGCGCGAATTTGCCAGGTTGCATACCCCGGAGGCCAATTTCTACGATTTCAGCGTTTCCCGTCCGGTGTCCCCAAGGCTGCAGCTGGGTGGCGGTATCAATATGTATAACTTTTCCGAATCCGCGGAGACCCCCATTGCGTCGTTAGTGCCGGGCACGGGCAACACCTATATTTACTCGTTACGCGCCATCGGCACGGGTCTGGTTTTCGACAAGGATATTTCGGTCCTGACATTGAGTCACACCAGTGGCGATACCGTGGATGGCAACGGCATCGTGCTGTCGAACAAATCAATTTTTAAAAACAAGTGGACCATCGATGTCGATCTGCGTCTGTCCAAACAGAATTCCCGTTTCCCTGAAACAACAACTAATACCCCGACGGGACCGGTCACTACAGCAGCCACGGACAGCGATAATACTCTGGTCTCGCCCACGGTGCGTTTTGGATATCGGATGAAACAGACAGCGGTGTTCGAGATTGAATATGGACAGGACCGCACCCGCAGTCGCGACCTCATCAACCTCAACAGCGAAGAGACGGTTACCAAAACCATGCATTATTCCGTCGGCTATCGTTGGACTTTCTAACCGTATCACTGCCACCAGCCCTACGACTCTTGGCCCGCCCGCTGAAACCGGGTGGACAGGCGTTTCTGATGACGACGATGTACGTCGCTCAACCGCGTGGTTGCGACAGAGCAGGCGTGATCCCGGCGGCAAGGATTGTATTGCCCGCTGAGTCCCCGTGACCACGGCGTGATATTTGATGTCGCTGTCACGTTGTCTGCCTCTGTTGAGCACGCAGCGCAACAACATGAAAATCCCCCTCGTTGCATAAAAAATCGCAGTTTTTCCCGGTCTAAGCGCGAGTCCGATGAACGGACAGGGCTGCCCGACCATGGGAAATGCTGTTAAATATCTCGACACTCACTCCGATATTTCCACTCAAGCGCCACGTTTACTCAGACGAACGGATGTCTTTTTATCAGATCAATTGACGGATCGTCGTGGGCAATGTGTATTGCATACCGCAGCGCAGGTACCGGGCGCTGGGTATGTTGACCACTCTGTTACGCTGCGGCTATATTTTGCCCGCCTTCAGGCAAGACAGGCAAAGTAACGGAGGAGTGGTGGCAGGCCTTAGTGACGACCTGCATGAATTGCCAAGTGATAGACCTCGAAGCTCGGTGTCTCGTACTGGTTGTTTAAGAAGAAAAGCTCAACAAAAATTTTATCCTAACTGGAGGTCTCCCTCATGGGAACATCTACACCGATTGACAAGTTTGTTCGCAAGTCGTTGTTCGTGCTGATTGCGCCCATCGCGGCCATAGCCCCTATCAATGCCAGTCAAGCCTTTCAGTCCTATCCTGCGGCGGTGGCGACGGCGTGTGGCAACCTCGGCCGGCCGATGGCGCCACCGCCCTGTGTTGTGTGTCATGTACCACCGGGAGAGAGCAAGAACCTGACGGCGGCGGGTAGCCAGTACAAGGCTTCCGGCAGTGTTTCGCTGTTATGCCCCGCGCCGACGGCCACACCGACACCTAGACCGACCGCTACACCGACTCCGGTGCCGACGGCCACACCGACGCCCGCCCCAACCACTCTGCCGACGCCGGCACCGACGGTGAAGCCGACTACGCTGCCGACCCCGACCGTCATGCCTACCCCGATGCCGACCACCCTGCCTACTCCGGTGCCGACCGTAAGGCCGACCCCGATGCCGACCACCCTGCCTACCCCGCCGATTGTGCGTCCCACCCCGCCGGTGGTGCGTCCGCCGCATCGCGGAGGTCGCGAGCATGAAGGCCGCGAGCATGAAGGCCGCGAGCATGCAGGCCGCGAGCATGCAGGTGACGATGTCCGTATAGAGTCAACGCGTGTGAAGCGCCGCCTCGACGGCCGCCATGACGACTAAGTCGATTCAGTAGCGTGGTAGATAATTAAGGGGGCTTCGGCCCCCTTTCTTTTTGTCTACGGCAGAGACCACAGACGTGGAGGGTATTAGCCTCGCTGCTCTGGGGCTTGTCGTAGAGCATGGTCGCCCCGAAGACAGGCAGGTTGGTGCGAGGTACGGGTGCATTAATTATTGACCGCCCTTGTATAATTACCGACAATGCGGCTATGGTTGTAAGGGTAGGCAACACGCCTTTGCACAGCCTTAGGCGCCCTTTTCATAGCATCGACGAGCCGCCATGCCAGCCGAGTGTCCCAGTCTGATGCGTACGACCCATTCTTTCCGGCAGACGTTCGATTTGTCAACGATGTGGCGTCGGATCCAATTGTGGTGCTTCGGAATGGTGATCCTGTGCGGTGTTAATGCCGGTCCGGCGCACGGGGCCGATGTGGAAACCGCTTTGATGCCCGGCCCGGTCATCCAGGGTCACGCCAAGATCGAGGCGGACTGCAAGAAGTGTCATATCCGCTTCGACAAGTCCGCTCAAGTAGGTCTGTGTAATGACTGCCATAAGGACGTGGCCAAGGATTTTGCCCTGCATCGGGGCCGTCACGGTCGGCTGGAAGAGCGCGAATGCCGCGTCTGCCATACCGATCACCGCGGCCGCAATCTCAATATCGCGCCGTTTGATGAGAAGAAATTCGACCATCGTGAGACGGACTTTGAACTGAAGGGCGGCCATGCCAAGCCTGAGGTCGTCTGCAGCGATTGCCACCTGCCTAAAACCAAATACCGTGACGCCCCGAGCGCCTGTAACGCGTGTCACAAGAAAGACGATACGCATAAAGGCAAATTGGGCACCCAGTGCGCCAGCTGCCACACGGAACGTGACTGGAAGGAGGTGCGCTTCAATCATAGCCAGACGCATTTCCCCCTACTTGGCAAACACGCGGATGTACCTTGTAAGGATTGCCATACCGATCCCAGCTTTAAAGGCGCGCCATCCGCCTGTATCGCTTGCCATAAGAAGGACGATAAACACAAGGCGCAATTCGGCCTTAAGTGCGAGTCCTGTCACGTCGAAAAGGACTGGAAGACCCTAAGCTTCGAACATGATCGCGACACGAAGTATGCGTTGCGCGGCAAACACACGCTGACTAAGTGTGTGGCCTGCCATAAGGGTGTTCTCTACCAAGACAAGACGCCGACCGCCTGTGTGGCTTGTCATAAGAATGACGATAAGCACAAGGGCAAGTTCAGCGGCAAGTGTGAAGCCTGCCATGTGGAAAAAGACTGGGCTGTCATCACCTTCGATCATACCAAGCAGACCAAATACCCACTGCTGGGCAAACACGCGCCCGTCAAGTGCGAAGCCTGCCACAAAGGGGTGATGTATAAAGACAAGACCGACACCGTCTGCTACGCCTGTCATCAGAAAGACGATAAGCACAAGGGCCAGCAAGGCAAGGACTGCGTGCAGTGCCACAATGAGCGCTCCTGGACCACCACCAAATTCGATCACGGCCTGACGAAATTTCCCTTGCTCAGCAAACACAAGGATGTGAAGTGCAAGGAATGTCACAAGACGCTGTTGTACAAGGATGCGGAGGTGACCTGCGTCGCCTGCCACCTGAAGGATGATAAGCATAAGCGGCGCCTGGGGCCCGATTGCGGCCTGTGTCACAACGCCCGTGGCTGGAAAATCTGGGACTACGATCACGACAAACGTACCCAATTCAAGCTGGACGGCGGTCATAAAGGCATCGACTGCCTGGTATGCCATAAAAAGCCCACGGACAAGAATTTAAAGCTGGTGACCACCTGTGGCAGTTGTCATTCCTGGGATGACGTGCACAACGGCCGGTTCGGCCAGGAATGCGAGCGTTGCCATGAGACCTCGTCATTCAAAAAGATTCGTATCGGTGTCGGAACGGTAGCGCCGAAGAAATAGCCTGGTTTAGGCACAGGCACGCCGGCCCGCGGGCTTGTGTCGCGACTGCGCATGACGATCTGGATCCTGTCTTGAGCGGTAATCGACAGTTGTAAGCTAACCGATCAGCACGGCAACACGGCCACGTCTGACTGGGTTCGCTGGATACATGACCCGCCGTTCCCGGCCGTCGTTTAACTATATCCCTAGAAAACTAATATAAATCAGCAGATTAGATGGAAGGTATGCGCTAGCGACAAGCGTGCACAGTGGGTCTATCATTGTGTTTACGCGACTCACGCTAAAATCCCGCTGTTCGCCGCGCTTTGCTGGAATTCTGCCTTTGTGTGAAGTGTGCGCGGCATGATTCAGGTTGTTGCTCGTCATTGTTGAGGTTTTAGGCAAAACGCCTTATACTCCGGCGCGATTTGATACGCTTTTTAGGAAGTGGGCCGCGCGCCCACTTTTGCGTTTATAGGACAACGATTTATGCGTGGTGGCGCGGCAAGTTTGCGTGTCCTGCTGGAACCCGCGGTCCAGGCTTTGGGGTTTGAGCTGGTGGATACGGAGTTTTCCGGCAGTGGCCGGCAGGCAGTGTTAAGGATCTATATCGACAGCCCCAAGGGGGTGACGGTTGATGATTGCGTGCGGGTGAGTCGTCAGGTCAGCGCCATCCTCGACGTCGAGGACCCGATACCCGGTCAGTATATGTTGGAGGTTTCCTCTCCCGGGCTCGATCGGCCGATGGTGAAGCGCGGGGACTTTCAGCGTTTTGCCGGCGAGATCGTCAAGATTCGGATGTCGGTGGCGGTGCTGGGTCGGCGCAACTTCACCGGACGTCTGGTAGGGATTGAGGGCGACACGGTCATCTTGGAGATGGACAACGAGAGCTTCGACCTGCCGTTTGGCGATATTGAAAAGGCACGCCTGGTGCCGCAGTTCAAATGAGTTGCTGTTTGGGGGCGTTATGGGTCACGAAATATTAATGGTTGTCGATGCGGTCTCGCGCGAAAAGGGTGTGGAGCGGGAGGTCATCTTCCAGGCGCTGGAAGCCGCATTGGCCACGGCCACGCGCAAGCGTTACAAGGAAGACGTCGAGGTGCGCGTCACCATTGATCGCCAGTCCGGCGATTACGAGGCCTTCCGCCGCTGGCTGGTGATGGACGACGATGCCGAGGATTTCGAATTCCCCGATCGTCAGTTGCTGCTGAACGCGGCCAGTGCGCGCCAGCCCGGGGTCGAGATCGGCGACTATATCGAAGAGCCGCTTGAGCCCATCGAATTCGGCCGCATTGCCGCCCAGGCCGCCAAACAGGTGATCGTGCAGAAAGTGCGCGAGGCCGAACGCGAGCAGATCGTCGCTCAGTTCAAAGAGCGCAAGGGTCAGCTGGTGACCGGCGTAGTAAAACGCATGGAACGCGGCGAAGCCATCGTCGATCTGGGTGCGGCCGAGGCATTGCTGCCCAAGTCGGCGATGATCCCGCACGAGGGTCTGCGCCCCGGCGACCGTATCCGC
Source organism: Gammaproteobacteria bacterium (assembly GCA_031405715.1). Taxonomy (GTDB): domain Bacteria; phylum Pseudomonadota; class Gammaproteobacteria; order Acidiferrobacterales; family UBA6901; genus JANNJF01. Next base: position 11,203 of record JANNJF010000830.1, read on the forward strand.
GCCTATCTCGAAGACGTGTATTCCACGCCGCGTGGCCCACAGCTGTTCCTGAGCCGCACCGCCCCGCAACTCCTGGTTGAACTGTTCAAACTGGAAGTGCCGGAAGCGGGTGAAGGGCTGATTACCATCCATGCCGCCGCGCGTGATGCCGGGCTGCGCGCCAAGATCGCGGTGAGCTCAAAGGATCCACGCATCGACCCCATCGGTGCCTGTGTCGGCATGCGCGGCATGCGTGTACAAAGTGTCTCCAACGAACTCGCCGGCGAACGTGTCGATATCATCAACTGGTCACCGGAACCGGCGCAGTTTGTGATCAATGCCCTGGCGCCGGCGGAAGTGCAATCCATCGTCGTGGACGAGGAGTTGCATAGCATGGATGTCATCGTTGACGAGACCCAGCTGTCCCAGGCGATCGGTCGCGGCGGGCAGAATGTGCGGCTGGCGTCCGAGTTGACGGGTTGGGAAATCAATATCATGACCGAGGACACCGCCAGCGAGAAGGGCGCCAGCGAGGCCGCCGCCGCCATGCAGATGTTCATGGAACAGTTGAATGTGGATGAAACCGTCGCCACCGTCCTGGTCAATGAAGGCTTTACCAGTCTCGACGAAGTGGCCTACGTGCCGAAACAGGAAATGCTCGCGGTCGATGGATTTGACGAAGAACTGGTGGAAGGTCTGCGCAGCCGGGCGCGCGACGTTCTGCTGACCAAGGCCATTGCGCTGGAAGAAAAGATCGACATGGCCGAGCCGTCCGATGACCTGCTCAGCATGGAAGGCATGGACGAACATACGGCGCGCCTGCTGGCGAGCCATGGCATCAAAAATATGGAGGATCTGGCCGAACTGTCCGTTGACGAACTGCTCGAAGTGAAGGGCGTCGACGACGAAGAACGAGCCAAGCAACTCATCATGACGGCGCGCGCCCCATGGTTTGAAAACCCCGAGGCTTAAAGCCAAGAGAGTCTATGTCCGAAGCCACGATTAAAAGTTTTGCCACTCAGATCGGTATTTCCCCCGACAAGCTCCTGACGCAGCTTGTCGCAGCCGGTATTGGCGAGAAACTGGTGGAGGATATGCTGAGCGACGAGGAAAAAATGACGCTCCTGACCTACCTGCGCACCCATCATGGTGGCGGTGAGGCGGGCACCAAGAAAATCACCCTCAAGCAAAAATCCGTCAGCCAGATCAAGCAGAGTTCACGTACCGGTGCCGCGCGTACCGTGCAGGTGGAGGTGCGCAAGAAGCGCACCTTTGTCAAGCGCGTTGCCGTCGAAGAAGCCGTGCCCGAGCCGGAAGAGGAGATCGAAGAAGAGTTGATCTCCACTGAGGTTCAGGCGGAGGAGACAGGCACTGCCCCGATCGTCGCCGAACAAGCGCCGCTGCCGGTTGAGGAGCCCGTGCCGACAGCGGCGCCCGCGACGGTAGCGGTCACTGTGGCTGCGCCCAAAGCCCCTGCCGCGCCCGCCAAGGAAGATAAAAAGGCCGGAGCGCGCACAGAGAAACACAAGAAGGGCGAGCGTGGCGACTGGCGCGAAGCGCAGAACCGTGGCCGTTCTGAGCTGCATATCAGCGATTCCAAGAAACTGCGACGCAAGGTCAAACCAACGTCCAAGCGGACGGTGCAGACCAGCATGTCGGGTCAACACGCCTTCGAGATGCCGACCGAGCCGATGGTGCGGGATGTATTTCTGCCCGAGGCCATCAGTGTCGCCGAGCTGGCGCAGAAGATGTCGGTCAAGGGCGTGGAAGTCATCCGCGCGTTGATGGGTATGGGCATGATGGTCACCATCAACCAGGTGATCGATCGCGATACCGCCACCCTGGTGGTGGAAGAGCTGGGACACACCGCCAAGGCCGCCAAGCCGACGGATCCCGAGGCGCTGCTCGGTGGCGCTGCCGGGCCCGAGGGTGAGCTTGAGCCGCGCCCGCCGGTGGTGACCGTCATGGGTCACGTGGACCACGGCAAGACCTCGTTGCTCGATTATATCCGCAAGACCAAGGTGGCCAGCGGCGAAGCCGGCGGCATTACCCAGCATATCGGCGCTTATCACGTCGAAACGCCCAAGGGTGTTGTGACCTTCCTCGACACCCCCGGCCACGAGGCCTTTACCGCCATGCGAGCGCGTGGCGCCAAGGCCACGGACATCGTCATCCTGGTGGTGGCCGCCGATGACGGCGTCATGCCGCAGACCATCGAGGCGATCCATCATGCGCGCACCGCCGGTGTGCCCATCGTGGTGGCGGTCAACAAAATCGACAAGCCCGAGGCCCAGCTGGATCGCGTCAAGCAGGAACTGGTGGCGCAACAGGTGGTGCCGGAAGAATGGGGTGGCGAATGGCATTATGGGGCCTCAGATGATGGAGGATTTCAGGAACCAGGCAGAGCGTTTTGGTACCGACGTCCGGTATGCTCTCATCTCCAAAGTTGATTTCACCGGACC
>JANNJF010000831.1:0-8214 GCA_031405715.1 Gammaproteobacteria bacterium
CCCAGATGCCGCAGCAGCCGGAGTGCGAACCCAGTAGGTAGGGTTCGGTCGGCATCAGTTCGGAGTTCTTCTTCTCCGGCTCGATGTTCTCACCGACCCAGATACCGCACTGGCCGATGCACATGTCGAGGAAGTCTTCCCACGCCTCAGCTTCCAGGTGCTTCACTTCCTTCGGCGTCAGGGTCTCGCGCAGCTTGGCAAGGGCAGCCACGGTGTCCATGTAGATCGGACCACGGCCTTCCTTCATCTCGTGCAGCATCAGATGGTTGCGTAGGCAGGACGCCGGGACCGCCGCCTGACCGTAGGGCGGGTAGTCATTCAGCATTTCCTTGTTGCGGGCCATGTAGACTTCGCCGTTGGCGTTGACGGCTTGGGCCTTGAACAGCAGGAACCAGGCGCCCACCGGGCCGTATCCGTCCTTGAAGCGGGCGGGTACGAAGCGGTTTTCCATCATGGTCATCTCGGCACCGGCCTCGGCGGCCATGGCGTAGGTTGAACCGGCGTTCCACACCGGGTACCAGGCGCGGCCCGTGCCTTCACCCACGGAGCGGGGACGGAACAGGTTGACGCAACCACCGGCGGCCAGCAGGATGGCCTTGGCCTTGTAGATGATGATCTTGTTTTCGCGCGTCGAGAAACCGGCGGCGCCGGCGATGCGGCTCGGATCGTTCTTGTCGTTAATCAGGTGAACGATGAAGATACGCTCCTGGATGCGGTCCATGCCCAGGGCCTTCTTCGCCGCCTCGGCCACGATCCACTTGTAGGATTCGCCGTTGATCATGATCTGCCACTTGCCCGAACGCACCGGCTTGCCGCCGTCTTTCAGGGCCGGCAGGCCTTCGCCAATGGAATGCGCGCCGTCATGACGTACGCCGTCGGCGTCGGTCTTCCAGATGGGCAGGCCCCATTCCTCGAACAGATGCACGGAGTCATCCACCACGCGGCCCAGGTCGTAGGCCAGATCGTCGCGCGTGATGCCCATCAGGTCGTTGGAGACCATGCGGGCGTAGTCGGCGGGATCCTGCTCGGGGCCGATGTAGGTGTTGATGGCGGACAGACCCTGGGCCACGGCGCCGGAGCGGTCCATGGCGGCCTTGTCGACCAGTTTGATTTTGAGGTCAACGCCGTTTTCAGCCTTGGCCGCATCGGCCCAACGCATGATTTCATACGCCGCGCCGCAGCAGGCCATGCCGCCGCCGATGAGGAGGATGTCCACCTCTTCCTGTACAACTTCAGGATTTGCAAAAGTACCTTGTGCCATATGATTCACCTTAAAAAATTCGGTTGTTGATCCTGTACCCGACCGATCCTTACTTCAAACGGATCAGTTCTTCCTTCTTGCCGGCGCGGTAACCACCCATCATGCCGCTGGTGAAGGTACCCGGCTTGGCGATGTCCGCCATTTTGACCGTGGGCTTGCCCTCGTACGGCTTGATGGAGCCTTCCGGCGTGGTGCGGATCGGGAACTTGAAGCGCTTCATGTTGCCGTTGCGGAACTTGATGGTCCACATGATGGAGTCGGTGCCACGCAGCGGCTGTACCGAGCCACCGAGGGGTACGATGTCGGCGTAGTGACGCACTTCGATCGCCTGTTGCGGGCAGATCTTCACGCAGGAGTAGCACTCCCAGCACTGTTCCGGTTCCTGGTTGTAGGCCTTCATGGCGTGGCCGGTCTCAGAACCGTCTTTGTCCAGCATCATCAGGTCGTGCGGGCAGATGTACATGCAAGCGGTCTTGTCCTGACCCTTGCAGCCATCGCATTTATCGGTACGTACGAATGTTGGCATGATTGCGCTCCATTTTTTTAGGTTGAATTACAAAACGTTTAAATCTTTAATGCTGCAAAAATAATGAATGTTGCCGCCGGACCGGTTGCAAGGCGTTGCCGCCTTACTTGGCCGAATGTCCGGACAGCTTTACCTCTACCTTGTCGCCTTCTTTGATGCTCGCGTAGTACTCACGCAGAATCGCGAGGACCTCGGGACGGCTGAATTCCGCCGCCACCTCGGCGTTCTCCGACAGGGCCTTGCGCAGCTTGGTGCCGGACACCAGCAGGCGGTCGGCGGCGTCGTGCGGGCAGGTGCGGGCCGAGGCCATGCCGCCGCACTTGTAGCACCAGAAGGTCCAGTCGATTTTAAGCGGCTTGGTTTCCAGGGCATCCTTCGGGATCTGGTCGAAGATGTGGTGCGCGTCGAACGGGCCATAGTAGTCGCCGACGCCGGCGTGGTCGCGGCCGACGATCAGGTGCGAGCAGCCGTAGTTCTGCCGGAACAGGGCATGCAGCAGCGCCTCGCGCGGACCGGCGTAACGCATGTCCAGCGGGTAGCCGGACTGGATCACGGTGTTCTTGACGAAGTACTTGTCGACCAGGGTGCCGATGGCCTTGGAGCGCACTTCCGCCGGGATGTCACCGGGCTTGAGTTTGCCGAGCAGCGAGTGGATCAGCACGCCGTCGCAGATTTCCACGGCCACCTTCGCCAGGTATTCGTGTGAGCGGTGCATGGGGTTGCGGGTCTGGAAGGCGGCGACGGTGGACCAGCCTTTTTCTTCGAACAGCTTGCGCGTCTGCGCGGGGGTCATGTAGTCGGCGTACTTCTTGGGGAATTCGCCCTGGGTGAGGACCTTGATCGGGCCGGCGAGATTGACCTCGCCCTGTTCCATCACCATCTTGACCCCGGGGTGTTCAAGATCGGCGGTCTTGTACACCATCATGCATTCGTGTTCCTTGTCGATGGCGTACTTCTCGGTGACCTTCATGGTGGCCATGAGTTCGCCGGTTTCGCCGTCCACCAGGGTGATCTCGGCGCCGGTCTTGATGCCGTCGGCGGTGGCCTTGTCGGCGGAGAGGGTGATGGGGATGGGCCAGAACAGACCGCTGACCATCTTCATCCCGTCGCACACGCCTTGCCAGTCGGCATAGGTCATGAAGCCATCGAGAGGGGTAAAGCCGCCGATGCCGAGCATCAGGATGTCGCCGACTTCACGGGAAGAGACTTTCAGTTGGGGCAGTTTTTTTGCCCGTTCCAGCTCGGCCTTCTGGGCCGCACCTTCCAGCAGCAGGGGTTTCAGGGCATTGCTGCCGTGGGGTTTTACCAGTTTACTCATAAATAGTTATCCTCATAACCACTAACAACGCCAATATCCGGGTATCAAGCTACCCTACCAAAAGAGGTGTCGCCGTTGGGCTCAGCCGTGTCAGGTGCGGAAACGGGGGGCGAAATAACGACCGACTTTAAATCGTTGTCTTGGCCAAAACTAATTAGTATTACTGCAGTGGTCTATAAGCGGCGTTTATTTGAATTTGTTTTAATCATCGCCCGCCGATTTTATCGAGAAATCCAATTAGCCCGTGCGGCTGGGTGGGACCTTGTAAAGCGCGACATTCTAGCGCATTTTACCTGGGCGGGGTACGAATACCGCCGGGAATCTCCGGCAAACGCTTAATTTGAGCAGGTCTTATGAAGACGATCACGGTTCGCTATTTCGCCAGCCTCCGGGAAAAGATGGGTAGAAGCGAAGAAACTATTGATATGGAAGGAATATCCTGCGTCGCCGAGGTATGGAGCAAGGTGAGTCATGAGCCTCTGCCCGCCAACACCCTGGTGGCCGTCAACCAGGATTATGTCAGTTGGCGCCAACCGGTCTGTGGGGGTGACGAGGTGGCTTTTTTCCCGCCGGTGACGGGGGGCTGATGTTGGTTCGGGTGCAGCCATCCGCTTTCGATCCCTGGAGGGAAGTGCTTACTTACCAAGAGGCCCAGCCAGGTCTTGCGGGTAAGTTTGGCGCTACCACGGTCTTTGTCGGCTGTCTCAGGGATTTTAATCAGGGCAATGCGGTGGCGGCCATGACCTTGGAGCATTACCCCGGCATGACCGAAAAGCACCTGGAGAGGGTTTGTGTCGAAGCCGGGCAACGCTGGGAGATCCTGGATAGCCTGGTGATACACCGAGTCGGCCCGCTGCTGCCGAACGACCCGATCGTGTTGGTCGCCGTGTGGTCGGCCCACCGGGACGCGGCGTTCCTGGCCTGCCGCTACATCATTGATGAGTTGAAGACCCGTGCCCCGTTCTGGAAGCAGGAACGGACGCCGGACGGTCAGCGCTGGGTCGTCCCGGAGTAACGGTTTCTGGCTGTTCCGTCGACGTGTTCCGCGGACCAGCGAGACGGGCCGTTTTATGGATGGGCCGGTGTAGCGGCGGGGGTTGGGACGGTCTGACCTCTTTTTAGGAGCCGGTAACGTTCCATATCTTTCGTGGCCTGGGCACGGATCGCCTCAATTTCCTTTTGTTTTACTGCGACATATTGCTCGTGCTTGGCAATCTGGGCCTCGGTGTTGGCGAGTTGTTTGGCCGTTGCCTCGGGCAGCGGCTTACCCCCACGCTGCTCGTCCGCCGCCTGTTTCTGTGTGCGTTCCTGCGTCTTGTGCAGGGCGGTCAGGGTCTTCTGGCTGGCTTGGATCTGGGCCTCGGTGTCGGCGATTTTCCGGTCGCGGACAAAGCTGATGTCGTCCTCATGGCCATAGGTGGACAGCAATAGCTTGTCTTGCCGGGCCTGTTCCTCCGCCATTTTTTGTTCGGCCTCAAGGCTGGCTTTGTTTTTTTCCCGTTGCTTGAGCTCTTCCGCCGTCAAGGGTGCGGCGATTTCCTTGGTGGTGATGCCTTGTTGGTTGATTTCGACTACTTTGGATTGCCGGCATAGCTCGTCTGCGGTGTCGCCGTAATGCCAGCGACCGCGGGCGTCCTGGCATTTTTTGATTTTGCCGCTGGTGGCGGGCGCCGCCTGGGCGTTCGCGCCCAACAGGGCGAAGGCGACCGACAGCACGAGCAGGGTGGGTAGGGTAAGTTTGGTCATGTAGGGATACCTATGCAATCACGAATGCCCCAAGACTAGGGCGGATAGCAGGAATGTCAACGCCTTTCCCCCCTCGGGACGTCGGAAGCGGTGGCCTGGCCGTCGAACGTGTGTTTCGCCATCGGGTTGGATTTTGTGCCTCGGCATTGCAGGCAGGCAGGTTTGGTATTACCCTACGGCGCTATCAACCTGGGCGAGATTCCTGGCCCAGGCTATAGGCAAGAAGATACTTCTAATTTTTAAAGACATGCGGCCGCGACAGTGTATGGCCGCGCAGCGTAATATGCGGCTACCTCCCGTGACAATTTGTTGTTCGTCGCCACCTGTCGGTGCAGGCCATCGTGACAGGCGAAACGGCGGCGTCTTTTCTGCACTACGCAGGCATACCCATGTATCTGTGCAGGTCGATCCGATAAATTCGTTCCCCCAAACCTATCAACTATTTCGAGGGCAGTATGACTAAACGCAGGGTGCTGGATAATATGCAGCAGCTGCCTTCCACCATCGCGCGGGACCAGGCCTATATCGGCAACCTGCAGGGTAAAGACAATTACCTGGTGCAGGGTGAAGTGCGTGGCGACTGCGATGTGGAAGGTGCGCTGCTGTTGGCCCAGGGCTGCCGCTGGCAGGGCAATGTGGTGGCCAACACCATCGTGATTCGGGGGCGTGTGGAAGGCAACGTCACCGCGCGTTTCAAGCTGGAACTGCGTTCCACCGCGCGGGTCAGCGGCAACGTCAGCAGCCCGTTGATCGCCGTGGCGGAGGGTGCCGTGGTTCAGGGGAGCATCAGTCGCGACAGCATGGTTACACACTTCAAAGAGCGCCGCACACACTGAGCGGCAACACCTTTAGCCGCCGTATTCGGCGCGGTATGTGCGGATGGCGGCAAGATGTGCGCGCGCCTCGTGTTTTTCTTCCAGATAAGCGATCAGCGTGTCCAGCGTAACGATGCTCGCGACCTGCAGTTGATAGCGCTGTTCCACTTCCTTTACCGCCGAGATGTTGTCCTGACCGCGCTCCAGACGATTGAGTGCGATGACCACGCCGGCTGGCGTGGCGTTGGCCTTGCGGATGATGTCTACCGACTCACCCACGGACAGGCCGGCGGAGATCACGTCGTCGATGATCAACACCTTGCCCGCCAGGGGTGCGCCGACAATAATGCCGCCCTCCGCATGTTTTTTTGCCTCCTTGCGATTGAAGGCATAAGGGACATCGCGCCCATGCTGGTCCGCCAGGGCGATGGCCGTCGTGCACGCCAGGGGGATGCCTTTGTAGGCAGGGCCGTACAACATGTCGAAGACTATCCCCGAGTGCAGGATGGCCTGGGCGTAGAAACGGCCCAGGCGCGCCAGTTTGTCGCCGGTGTTGAACAGGCCGGTATTGAAGAAATAGGGACTGATGCGCCCGGATTTGAGGGTGAACTCGCCGAAGCGCAGGACGTCGGCGGCGATGGCGAAGTCGAGGAATTCCTTTTGATAGGCATGCATGGTTTGTATGTTTTTCCTGAGGCGCTTTGCCGAGTGTGCGGTGCTGGTCAGTACAGATGCGTGGTGTTGATGTTCAGGGACGCGACAAAATGGCCATCCTTCCGGTCCACCACCATGACCAGGTGCTCATAGCGGCAATGTAACGGCAAGAAAGCGTAGTCGTCCACTTTTCCTTGCTGCTGCTGCAGAAAATCGTCCAGGGCCTGTTGGCTGCTTGGCGATTGGTTCAGCAAGGTCGCGAGCGGTGTGCCTTGCGCCGGTATTTTCCGCTGGTTGTCGGCCGTCAGCGGCGCATACAGTTCGCCATGCAGAAACAGGGGCCTGCCTGCGAACAGGCTTCTGACCAGGGTTTTCTTTTCCGCCTTGTCGAGGGGCAGGCCGACATAGGCATAAGGCGGTCGCGTATCCGCATGCGCGATAATTTTTTGCGCCGCCTCGCCGACACCCGCCACCTGCGCGGGATTCAACGTGTAGAAGGCGCCGTCGGCAAACACCACGAGTTCGGTGCGTTGGTCATAGACCGTCCAGACCCCCCAGGATAACGCCAGCGCCTGGAAAATGCCGATGAGGGTGAGGTCGAATTTAAGACCGGGCTTGCCGGCCTTAAAGACGATCAGAGTGAGCACCGGGCCAAGGATCAGGTCGATGCCGGTCACCAGCCGCACCCCTTGCCAACCGCCGTCGGCGGCAAAAAACGGTTGTGGGTACCAGATAAAAACAATAAGGTAGAGCAGCACCAGATAAATCACGGCACTGATGCCGAGGTGGATGAGAAAGGCTTGGGTGCGTGTCATGGCCGCCGGAATAAATCGTTCTTGTTGGATATCGTTGAACCACCATCCACTACAAAAAATACTACACCAAATTCGAGAAAATAAAATGCGCGTCATCTCGGCCAATCTCAACGGCATACGGTCCGCCGCCAGCAAGGGATTTTTCCCGTGGATGCTGCGCCAGCAGGCGGACGTGATCTGCCTGCAGGAGCTTAAGGCGCAGGAGCCGCAGCTGTCTCAGGAGATGCTGGCGCCGCGCGGCTATCACGGATTCTTCCATTGCGCCGAGAAGAAGGGCTATTCGGGCGTGGCCCTGTACTGCGCGCGCGAACCGGACAATGTGCGCATCGGTCTCGGCATCCCGGATTTCGACGCGGAGGGCCGCTACATTCAGGCGGATTTCGGCAAGCTCAGCATCATCTCCTTATATCTGCCGTCCGGATCCAGCGGACCGGAGCGCCAGGCGGTGAAGTTTCATTTTATGGACGAGTTTCTGCCGGTGCTGAAAAAGCAGCGCGCGAACGGTCGCGAATACATTATCTGCGGCGACTGGAACATCGCCCACAAAGAGATCGATCTGAAAAATTGGCGCAGCAATCAGAAGAACTCCGGTTTTCTGCCGGAAGAGCGCGCCTGGATGACGCAGGTGCTGGACGGACTCGGCTGGGTGGATGTGTTTCGCCGGCTCAACGACCAGCCGGAGCAATATACCTGGTGGTCCAATCGCGGTCAGTCCTGGGACAAAAATGTGGGATGGCGCATCGACTACCAGATCGCCACGCCGGGCATCGCCAAAAAGGCCGAGGCCGAGTCCATCTACAAGCGCAAGCGCTTCTCCGATCATGCGCCGCTGATTATCGATTACGCCGTCAAGCTGTGATGGCCGCTGCTTGGATGGCTCAGGGAAGGGCGGATGGGGTGCGCTGGTGTCCCATCATCTGCGCTGCGTGAGGCGCCATGCTAATATCCCGCCGCGCAACACCACAAAAACTGCCATGACAAAACAAAACAGCTACTGGGAGATCTTCACCAACCGCCGGGTCGGGGTGATGTTGTTCCTCGGATTTTCCTCCGGTCTGCCCCTGGCGCTGACCTCCGGG
>JANNJF010000832.1:0-4934 GCA_031405715.1 Gammaproteobacteria bacterium
CGCAGCGTCTCCGCGAGCTTCCTGAATTGGGTCAGGCTCGGCTGACCTTTTTCGTCGATCCAGCCGGAAACGGTTGCAGCCGACACCTTCAGCTTGGAAGCGACTTCGGCCCGCGAGAGCCCGCGCACTCCCAAAACAGCGCGTCGCCATGACAGGGAATTTACCGGTAAAAACCCCCCTCCCCCTCCGGCCGCGTCTTGAAACGCTTGTGCACCCAGAAATATTGTTCCGGCATATCCAGTACACCCTTCTCTATTTCCTGATTCATCCGCAACGCATCCGCCGTGTCGTCGCCTGTCGGAAAGTTATCCAGCACCGGTTTGAAGATCACCTCGTAGCCCTGGCCGCGCGGCAACTGGCGTGTGAAACACGGCACCACGATCGCATCGGTGATGCGCGTCAGGCGTCCCAGGGCGGTGAGGGTCGCGGCCTGTACACCGAAGAACGGTACGAATACGGTGTTGTGCCGTCCCGGGTCCTGGTCGAGCAAATAGAAAAACACCGCGCCCTGACGTATGGCTTTGATGACGGGCTTTAACCCTTCGCTGCGCTCCACCACCGTGCCACCGAAACGCAGACGCCCGCGCTTGAATACCTCGTCAAACAATTTATTATTAGCGCGTCGATACATATCGACCATAAGACGTTCGCGCGCAAGATATATGCCGCCGATCTCCATCCCCACAAAGTGCGCACACAGCAATATCAGCGGCCGGCCCTGGGCCAGCGCCTGATCGAAGTAATGACGATCGCGGCAGCGCACCAGGCGTTCGAGTCTGCTCCGCGAACCCCACCAGGCGATACCCGCACTAAGGGATGCCTGACCCAAGCTGTAGAAATGTTGCCGCGCCATGCGCCGCTGAGCACGGCTGTCGAGGTGCGGAAAACAGCCCTGGATGTTGCGCAGCACTATGTGCCGACGCGGACCGTGTAGCCAGTACAGCAAACCGCCCAGTGCGCTGCCGAGTATCCACAACAATGGCAGCGGCAACAGGCTGAGCAGGCGCATCACTATCAGCCCGACCCAGCTCAGCCAGTAACGCGGATGCGCCAGGGGCAGAAAATTACTTTTTTGTCTCATAGAAGGAGGGCAGGTTGTCCGGGCGGGTTTTGAAGCGTTTGTAACTCCACATGTACTGGTCCGGCCGCTCGCGCACACCGTGTTCGATCACGGCATTCATCTGCGTTGCATCACGCACGTTATCGCCGGAAGGATAATTCGCGAGGGCCGGTTCAAAAGCAACTTCATAACCAGCCCCAAAGGGAAGCAGGCGGGTAAAACAAGGCACCACCACCGCGTCTGCCAGGCGCGCCATACGACTCAGGGCCGTAATGGTGGCCGCGGGTATGCCGAAAAAAGGCGCAAACACAAAATCCGCATCGCCCGGCTCCTGGTCGGGGAGATAGTAGAACGGCCGGCCGGCGCGCAGCAGGCGGATGAGCGGCCGCAGCTCCGCGCTGCGCTCTATCATGACCCCGCCGAAGCGCGAGCGGCTGTGGCGCAACACCCAGTCGAACAGTTCGTTCTTCGGGCTTTTGTACATGCTGATCATGGGGCGCTCATGGGACAGGAAGAGACCCGCGATCTCCAGCACCAGAAAATGTGGCGCCAGCAGGATTACGCGTTTGCCGTCCGCCAGGGCGCGGTCGTAGTGCTCGCGCTGGCGAAACCGAACCAAGCGCGCCAGCCGCTGCGGCGACGCCCACAGGGAAATACCCAGGCTGAGCAGCACCTGCGCCACGGCGCGGAACTGGCGGTTGCGCAATCGGCGCCGTTCCGCGGCGCTCATGTCGGGGAAGCACAGGGTCAGATTGGTATCGATGGCGTGCCGCGCGCGCGAGGGGAAACCGGCGGCGAGCTGACCAAGTGGCACACCCAGCAACCACAATACCGGCAACGGCAGCAGACTTAAGGCGCGCAGGATTCCCAGGCCTGCCCAGGCGGCCCAGTAACGCGGATGTAAAAAGGTAACCAGCTCACGGGGCTTTATGGCGTGCATAGAGAGATTGTGCATTTTCCGGGCGGGTTTTAAAGCGCTTATACGTCCACATGTATTGCTCGGGCATTGCGCGGACTCCCTTTTCTATTTCTGCATTCATGCGCGTCACATCGTGCACCAGATCGCCCGAGGGAAACCCCTCCAGCACCGGCTTAAAGCTGATCTCATAACCCTGGCCTCCGGGTAATTGGCGGATGAAGCAGGGTATCACGACCGCCTTGGCCATCTCGGCGATGCGGCTCATGGCGGTAATGGTGGCCGTCGGTACGCCAAAAAACGGCACGAACTCGTAACTCGCCTCACCCGGGTCCTGGTCCGGTAAATAATAAAACGGCCGGCCGGTCTGCATGAAGCGCAGTATGGCGCGTATGCCGGTGCTGCGTTCGATCATTATAAGATTAAAGCGTGCCCGTGCTCGCCGCATCGCCCAATCGAACAGCGCGTTCTTCGGCCCTTTATACATGCTCACCATGAGCCGCTCCATGGACAGCAGTGCACCGGCCATTTCCAGCCCGACGAAATGCGGGGCGAGGAGCATCACCCGTTGCCCCCGGGCCAGGGCCTGGTCGTAGTGTTCGCGTCCGCGGAAACGTACCAGACGTTTTAGGTGCGCGGGCGATCCCCACCAGGCGATGCCGACACTCAGGCTGGCCCGACCCCAGTGGCGAAAATGCCGGCGCAGACAGACTTGCCTTTCCTGCGCCGACCATTCGGGGAAACAAAGGGCGATGTTGGTGCGGGCTATGCGCCGGCGCTTGGTGCTCAGGGCGTAATACAGGTTACCCACCCCAGACCCCAGGATGACCACCAGGCGGTAGGGCAACAGCGAACACAGGCGCAGCACCCCCATGGCCAACCACACGCCCCAATAGCGGGGGGAGAGAAATCGGACTTGAAAGGGTAGGTGCCTAGGGAGCTGCCGGCGCTCAGGGGTGGGTGATTGGAATTCCTGCTTCATTGCTGTTTGAGCTACCTGCTGAGAATCAGCATTTTGCCAGACTCTGTGGCGTTATTTGGAAGAATGTTCCCCGTGTATGGAAAATACAATGATAGAACTGTCGACATGAATCTAATCCCCCTATACTGGGAAATAAATAGCTATTTTCTCCCACTTTCTTGGATAATTTAGTAATATTTATCATTAAATATCTAAAATTATGCCAAGTTCTGGGAAAACATCCCATTATGCCGCAGTTGCTGCGGTAATAAACACAAAACATGTTTATTAGTGGTAAAAACAGTACTAATTTCACCCTCGCTCTCCCAGAAATCACCGGAATACTATTGCTTTATCTCAATTTCTTGGGGAAAAGTGGAGGATTCTTTAATTTCACCCATGAGCGGCCGCATCGCATGCAAAAGATTGGCGAACAGGGCCGGGTGACTGGCTTCCTGGGAGGCCAGCAACGCCTTCATCTGCTGCCGCTGACTGGGCATGCGAAAACACGCGGGGCAATTGTCGGCAATCACCGGCAGGCCCGCGGTGCGGGCAAAATCCACCAGCTGACGCTCGCGTACATACACAAAGGGACGGATGAGGCGCAGATCCCCGGCATCGTTCAGATAGTGCGCCTTCATGGTGCGCAAACTGCCGCCGTGGAAGGCGCTCAGCATAAAAGATTCCGCCAGATCGTCGAGGTGCTGCGCCAGCACCACCACGTTGTAACCCTCTCGGCGCGCCGTGGCATAGAGTATGCCGCGCCGCATGCGCGAGCAGTAGGCGCAGAACGAATCGCCCCGCATGGTTTTGAGCGCCCGTTCCACGATCGCCTGGGATTCGTAATAGTAAGGAAGCCCCAGGGCCGGAATATACTGCTGCAAAGGCCGTGGATCAAAACCATCGATTTGCGGATCCACCGTGGCCACACCCAGCTCGAAGGACACCGGCGCTTTGTCGCGCAGATAGAGTAAGGTATGCAATAGGCTCAGGCTGTCTTTGCCGCCGGATACCCCCAGCAACAGGCGATCACCGGGCTGGATCATGGCATAGTCGGCGATGGCCCGTCCGGCGGCGCGCACCAGGGGGCGTGGCGGCTTGATCCGGGAGGTGGGGGCTGGGTTACCGGACGCTTCGGGTTGAATCACACTCTGGAGGTGGGGCGGCATAGGGCCTATAGTAACCCCTCGCTGACGCAAAAGCAGTGCACCGCGACGCCCAGGAGGCTCGCCCATGAGCAAGGTTAAAAGCCTTTCCCCACCCGAGGCCTGGCAACTGATCCAGGACCATCCCAATGCGCTGTTAGTGGACGTACGCTCACAAATGGAGTTCCTGTTTGTCGGTCACCCCACCGGCGCCCTCCACATCCCTTGGATCGACGAGCCTGATTGGACAGTGAATCCCCACTTCGTTACCCAAGTTCGCCAGGCCATCCTGGGCGGGGCCAAGGGAGCGGCCATCATCCTGCTCATCTGCCGCAGTGGTGTGCGTTCCCTGGAGGCGGGTCAGGTGCTGGTGGATGCCGGTCTCAAAGAGGTTTACAACGTCGCCGAAGGCTTCGAGGGCGCACTGGACGAGAGCCACCATCGCAGCAGCCTGGGGGGCTGGCGTTTCCATGGCCTGCCCTGGGAACAGTGCTGACTTTATTGTACTTTGCAGGGCGGGTGTTAATTTCATCCAAGCTTGATAAACTGCGCGACCTTGAACAGCAAATACACCCATCCCAATTTTTGGAGCCGCCATGGCAGACAGCTATCTCTTTACCTCTGAGTCCGTTTCGGAAGGCCATCCCGACAAGGTCGCCGATCAAGTGTCCGATGCCATCCTGGATGCCATCCTGACGCAGGACCCCAAGGCGCGCGTCGCCTGCGAGACCCTGGTGAACACCGGCATGGTCATTATCTCCGGCGAGATCACCACCACGGCCTGGGTCGACATGACCGACATCGTGCGCGGCACCATCAAACGTATCGGTTATGAGGCCTCCATGGGTTTCG
>JANNJF010000833.1:0-1213 GCA_031405715.1 Gammaproteobacteria bacterium
CCCATCTTTGTCTTTGCCCCAGGTGGATAATGCTGTGTACGATAACATGCGATCCTATCGCCGCCTGTATCGCCACATCAAACATCTGTCGTGGGATCAGTTCCTTCATTTTTTCCACTAATTCACGCCCGCGGCTCTGGCTCACCGTATGATGCACGATAATCGACAGGGCATCCACCCGCTCGCCGTTGATCAGCACGTCTACTCTGACCAAATTATCAGCCTGGAAACGGAGAAGCCTGTAATCGAAGGAAGCGTAACCGCGGCTGGACGATTTAAGGCGGTCAAAAAAGTCCATGACCACTTCACTCAAGGGCAGCTCATACTGGAGAGAGACCTGACTGCCCAGATACTGCATTTTCTTCTGGGTGCCGCGTTTTTCCTCGCATAGCTTGATGACCGCGCCCAAATAATCATTTGGTACCAGAATATTCGCTTCGATAATCGGCTCCATAATCTCGGAGATATGGTTCACCGGCGGCAACTCATTCGGATTCTGTATTTCCAGGGTTTCGCCCTTGGTAGTCAAAATCTTGTAAATAACGGTCGGAGCTGTTGTGATCAGATCCAGATCATATTCCCGCTCCAGACGCTCCTGCACGATTTCCATGTGCAACAACCCCAGGAACCCGCAACGAAATCCGAAACCCAGGGCCTGCGATGTCTCGGGCTCGAAATGCAAGGCCGCATCGTTCAGCCGCAGTTTCTGCAAGGCTTCGCGCAATGCCTGATAATCATCGGCGCCGATAGGATACAAACCGGCAAAGACCCGCGGCTGTATCTTTTTGAATCCGGGAAGTTGTGTTTGCGCAGGATGATCGACCAGGGTAATGGTATCACCGACCGGTGCCGCTTCGATTTCCTTGATGTTAGCAATTACATAGCCTACTTCGCCCGTTGACAGCTCGCTCTGATCTACAGGTTTTGGTGTATAAACACCCACACGCTCAACCTGGAAGCTGCGCCCATTGGACATGATTTTGATTTTTTGTTTGATCTTCAGCGTTCCCTGCTTGATCCTGACCAGCGTCACCACGCCGAGGTAATTATCAAACCACGAGTCGATGATCAGCGCCTGTAACGGCGCTGCCGCATCGCCTTGCGGCGCCGGAATGCGTTGCACCAGTTGCTCGAGCAGATCTCCAACTCCAAAACCGGTTTTGGCGCTGACCCGCAATGCGTGCTGCGCGTCCACACCGATAATTTCTTCGAT
>JANNJF010000834.1:0-15277 GCA_031405715.1 Gammaproteobacteria bacterium
GATCTTCTTCGGCCTCATCTCCGTATCGCGCATGGGCATCAGTCAACTGCCCGACGTGGACTTCCCGGTGGTGTCCATTTCCATCACTTATCCGGGGGCAGCACCCGCCATCATCGAGACCAACGTGGTCGATGTTCTGGAAGACGCGGTGTTGACGGTGGAGGGTGTGCGTAGTGTATCGTCGAGCTCAAGCTATGCGCAGGCCAGCATCAGCGTCGAGTTCGAGCTCAACCGCGACATCTCCCAGGCGCTGCAGGACGTGCAGAACAAGGTGGCGTCCGCGCAGCGCAACCTGCCCAAGGACATCGATCCACCGGTGGTGAGCAAGAGCAATCCGGAGGATCAGCCTATCCTGTGGCTGACGCTGAGCAGCGACCGCCACTCGACGCAGGAGATCATGCGCTATGTGAAAGACGTGTTGAAGGATAAATTTTCTTCCCTCAGCGGCGTGGGTGAAATTCTGCTCGGCGGCTACGTGGATCCCAACCTGCGCGTATGGGTGTCGGGGCGTAAGCTGAGTGACTACAATCTGGCCGTCACCGACGTGCTCGACACGATACAAAACGAGCATTCGGAATTGCCCGCGGGTCAGATGTCCAGTGGGCGTAAGGAGTACGACGTGCGCACCCTGGGCGAGGCGCGCACGCCGGAGGATTTCGGCAACCTCGTCATCAGTCAGCGTGGTGGCCAGCCGATCTATACCCACATTGCCTTGAAGCAGGTGGCCACGATCGAGGACGGGCTGAATGACATACGCCGCATCTCCCGTGCCAACGGCAAGCCCGCCGTCGGGCTCGGCATACGCAAACAGCGTGGTTCGAACACCGTCGAGGTGGCGCAGGGCGTCAAGAATAAGATGCTCGCCGTGCAGACGCAGCTGCCGGAGGGCATGAAGCTCGCGGTGAATTTCGACACGACCCAGTTTATCGAGGATTCGGTGCATGAATTCTATTTCACCCTGGTCCTGTCGGCACTGGTGACGTCTCTGGTGGTCTGGCTGTTTCTCGGCAGCTGGTCTGCGACCTTCAACATCATCCTGGCGATTCCCACATCCATCATCGGCACCTTCATCGCGCTGTACTTTTTCGGCTTTACCCTCAATACCTTCACCCTGCTGGGGTTGAGTCTCGCCATTGGCATCGTGGTGGATGACGCCATCATGGTGCTGGAAAATATCGTGCGACACAGAGAGAAGGGCGAGAGCCGCGAGCAGGCGGCGTTGAACGGCGCGCAACAGATCACCTTCGCCGCCCTGGCCGCGACCCTCGCCGTGGTTGCAATCTTCCTGCCCGTGGCGTTCATGAGCGGGGTCATCGGCAAGTTTTTCTTTCAGTTCGGCGTAACCATGACGATCGCCGTGATGCTGTCCTTGTTCGAGGCGCTGACACTGACGCCTATGCGTGCCTCGCAGTTTGTCCAGGCCGGCACGCGTTCCACCCGCATCGGGCGCGCGGCGGATTATATCTTTCATCACAATGCCGCACTCTATGGCAGACTGCTGAGGGTTGCGCTGCGCTACCGCTGGTGGGTTATTCTCGCCTCGCTGGCCTTCTTCGGTCTATCGCTGACCGCGCTCATACCCTTGAAAAAGGAACTCATTCCGGCCCAGGATCAGAGCACCTTTATAATTCGCATGCAGACGCCGGTGGACTCCTCCATGGAATACACCAACGGAAAATTCCTCGCCGCCGAGGAATTTTTCCGCACGCGGCCGGATGTGGCGCGCTACTTCACCGCCGTGGGCGGTTTCGGCCGTGGCGGCGTGGTCAACAACGGTATACTTTTCATCAGCATGAAGCCAAAAGGCGAGCGGGGTATTGACCCCGTCCTGGGCCACGAGATCAGCCAGCAGGAGCTGATGGACATCTCGCGCACTGAGCTGAAAAAAATCGGTGACGTAAAGGTATCGATACAGGATCTGTCTCTGCGCGGCTTCACACCGTCGCGCGGTTTCCCGGTGGAGTTCTCCGTGCAGGGACCGGTGTGGGCGAAACTGGCGGAATACTCCGAGACCATTATCGAAAAACTCAATGCCACCGGCCTGGTCACCGATACCGACAGCGATTACCTGGAGGGCAAACCGGAAATCCAGATCATCCCCGACCGTGTCAAGGCGGCGGCGCGCGGCGTGAGCATCAATGCCATCTCGCAGACCGTGAATGCTACCGTCGGCGGTGTGGTGGCGGGACAGTATTCGTCCGCCGGACACCGCTACGATATCCGCGTCCGACTGCAGGAGCAGGAGCGTGATCGTGTGCAGCAGATCAAACGTATCTTAGTGCGCAACAACCGCGGCGAATTGATTCCCCTCGCGGACGTGGTGGAGATAACGGAAAAGAAGAGCCTGGCGCAGATCAACCGCTACGACCGCGAGCGCGCGATCAAGATATTCGCCAACGTCAATACCGGTAAGTCCCAGGAGGAGGCGCTGACGGCGACCAAGGACATTGCGCAACAGGTGTTGCCCAGTGGTTACCATGCTTTGTTCGTCGGTGGTTCCCAGTCCTTCAAGGAATCGTTTAACGACCTGTGGTTTGCGCTTATATTAGGACTAGTGGTGTCCTACATGGTGCTGGCGTCGCAGTTTAACAGCTTTATGCACCCCATCACGGTACTCATGGCGCTGCCCTTCAGTGTCACCGGCGCCTTTCTGGCGCTGCTCATAGCGGATCAGTCGCTCAACATTTACAGCTTTATCGGCCTGATACTGCTGATGGGCATCGTCAAGAAAAATTCGATACTGCTGGTGGACTTCACCAACCAGGTGCGCGCCCGTGGCGGCATCGATGTGCGCGCCGCACTGCTCGAGGCCTGTCCCGTGCGCCTGCGCCCCATCCTCATGACATCCTTCGCCACCATCGCCGCCGCCCTGCCACTGGCGCTGTCCATCGGTCCGGGCGCGGAGACGCGCGTGCCCATGGCCCTCGCCGTCATTGGCGGGGTGATCGTATCGACCTTGTTGACGTTGTTTGTGGTGCCGTGCGTTTATGAAGTTTTGTCAGGACTCCACTGGCGCCAAGCCCCGCGTGCATCGGTTGACAGCGCTCGTCGTGACGTGGGTCAATAACATCCTGTGCGCGGCGTGGGCCGCGACGTATTTTACAGCCTCACTCAGACCGCCCACATCTGGCTAGCCTGCGCGTCAGCGTTCAGGAAGGAGGGAAATATCAAAGTCCATGTATATGTCTTAACGGCGTTCCTGGTCGCGATGCTGGCCGGGTGCGCAACCCCGCGCGATGAGTTCTTGCAGGCCCGATCCGTCAATACGGTCTCCGCCTATCAGCACTTCATTGATGCCCATCCCCGCGGTGAGTATGCCGACCAGGCCAGAACCCACCTCGCGAATCTTAAACAACAACAGGAGACGAAGGAGAAGTATCGTCTTGCCGCCATTGCCAAGCTCAAGACCTATGTGCCGAATGTCACCAAGGAGCAGCAGTTCTTCGCGGATGGCTGGAATATCAAAGACCTTATCTATGGCCGAGTCGGTATCCTGGGGGCGTCGGTGAAAGTGGACGATCTTGAGCTTACCCTGGGATTTGTCGAAAGTTTTCACAGCCTGTACTGGCAGTCTTCTTCCCCGACGATGAATTTGAGCCTGGTTGAAGATTTGAGTACCTACGATCCCAAGACGGGCGATGCCCTGTTGGCGAACGTGCTGGAGGCGCGTAAACATAGAAAGTTCTACACAGTCCAGTACCATTTCTACAAGTCCGGGTCGGACGATGTTTTGGCAACTCAACTGTGTACCCTGCGGTTCAAACGCGGCACGCTGACTGCGGTGCAATGGCTGAAATGATGTCTGGTCATCCGTGCACAGCAGAGGAAGGCAACCATGATCAGGACGAAACGCGAGGCAACCGGCTATGTATTACGTGGGCTTTAGGGAATGGGCTTTTATTGCTGCCTATACTTAAAAACAGATTAATGTGCAGTGCCCTGCCTAAGAGGCATTATTAATTGGAGTATGGCATTACGGGTGAACCGGGGGTGGCGACACCGTTTTCTGAAGGCACAACAGGTTCGTTGGCCTCGGCGAGGATGGGTTGCGCCGAAGCGGCGTCCGCGCTTTGGGCGCAGTTGCTTAATACCAGCTCCGGTGGATCGACGGAAAAGGTGAACGGTGCGGCCTTGTTGAGGGCCGAGAGGCCGAGAATCTGGCGCGTGCGGGCTGGGAAAACCGCCGCCTCGATATCACGCAGGGTGCAGGCGCCGATGCGCAGCTGTTTGATCGCATAGACCGGAACAATCAACTCGGAACCGTTGGCCAGGATGGCCCGCAGCTCCTTCACGTATTGCACCTGCGCGCGTTCCTGCAGGGTGTTCAGTGTTTGTTCGTTGATGGTCAGGTAACCCGAACCGGTGTCCACCATGAACTCGCTGACTCCGAGGTCAGCGATCTCGGCATTGACATAATAGGTCGCCATCCCTTTGTCGTGCATGGGTACCGTGACGTCGAACTGGTCCCCCGAAGCAGCCGTTGAAGCGAGGAACAGCGCCGCAGCCAGACAGGAATAATGTATCGCAGGTAAGGACATGTTTCCCCGTATAGTCCACGCCGGTTAACGGCCTTTGGCGTGTGAGTTGCGAAATCCACAACACATTACTATGAAATAGCGGACGCCAATGTAAAGGTCAAGCATGGGGGGCGTAACGGTATGCCCAGGCTGTCACAAACGCCGCTTTTGAGGGGAATGGCAGGAAAGACCCCATTCCCTGAGTTGCGGGGAATGGGGCGTAGATCCCCGCAGGGGGGAGACAAGCTCGTTACTTGGTTTCCTTCGGCATGGTCTCTAACGCGGCGAACTCCGCTGCATCGAGCGTACCGTCCTGGTTGGCATCGGCCTTGGTGAATCCGTTTTTGACCTCGGGCGCTTTCTTCGCCTCGTCAAGCGTGATCTGGCCGTCACGGTTTGTATCCAGATCCTTGAACGAAGCCGCGCCACTTCCTGCCCAGGCCAATCCCGATACCGCCATCAGTGCCAACGCGGTGAGTGTGTATTTCGTCATCTTGGTAACCTCCTTGTGTTGAGTGAATGATTAAAACCGCTTCCTGAATGAATGAAGCAGTGTATTAGTAACAAACTCTCGGCAATGGTTTCCACTTACCCCGATTGGCGGTCAGCTTATCCTGATCGGCGGTTGGCAAAATAATGAAAGCCTTACGGATCACCACTTGATAGTGTGTATCTGGCGAATGGTCCTCTCGCCATGCTTCAAACTGTATTTTTATTTCACTGCCACTAAGTGTCTTTACCACCCAACCCATCCTCGCCGTCCTGACCTTCCAACACATCCGTCAGCCCCGTCTTGATTTTTTTCTTGCGTAGCCAAAATACCACACCGGCGGCGATGCCACCGATGATCAGGTTGATGACGGTGAACACACCCAGCGCGACCCACAGATTATGGGGCTCTTCGGTTTTCTCCGGTGGGTGGGCGGGGGGTGGCGTTTCTTCAGGGCCCTTAGCGGCCTCCTCCTCAGGCACTGGTGTGGGCTGCTCCTGCGTCACCGCGGGGGTTGGAGTTACTATGGGTGTGGCGTTATCCGCCGCCGGAAGTGTGACCACGGGTGGCTCGCTGCCCTCTGCCAGCGGCAGGACGTTGAAGTAACGGATGATGCTGCGCTCGAAGGTCGGGTTCTTGGCGATCAGGCGCAGCTCGTGGGCACCGGGCAGATAGACATCGAGGCTGCCGGCGTAGATGCCGTCGCCGGCGATTTTGTCGCCGAGTTCGGCGTTATCGAACAAAGAGAACTTCGCGATCTTGCCGTCCGGGCGTTTGATCTCCGCCAGGAACTGGGTGCTGGCAAGGATCTCTTTCTGTGTCACCACCACGTCGTCGCGATTGAGCCAGGCCTGCACCTCCGGTTTGGCATTGGCCGGCAGGTCGGCATTTTTTGTATCCGTGGCGATGCTGAGATCGGTAACGATATAGGCCTTGCTCTGTCCGCTGGTGGAGAGCAGTTTCCAGATGCCGGGTTTCGGATGGGGCACGGTGATCAGGTCGAAGCCCGCCGTGGGCATCCAGCGGATGCCGCTGCCGGGTTGTGCGGCAGTGTGACTGTGGCCGTCCGGGTCTTCGAGGGACACCTTGACGCCGGCGCTGTCCTTGGACGCCACGATGTTCACTTCTTCGATGGAGCTATCCGCCTGGAAGCGGCCGCCCTCGATGGGCAGCATGTCCGGGTTTTTGGAGCTTTCAAAAAACGTGGCGAAGACGGCGTGCAGATCTTTGTCGCTGAGTGCCACGCGGTACAGGCCGTGGGTGGCCGTGGCCATGGCTTGCATCAGGGTGCTGTCGGAGGCCGCGGTGAACGCCAGGGTGTAGACACGCGCGCCTTGTTTTTCAATAAGCGGCAGCAACTCGCTGTGGATCGTCTGCCTGAGGGCGGCGTCGCGCTGCTTGTCGCCGGTGTCCATTTTTCCATCGGACATGAGCAGGATGTATTGCGCACGACCGGCGGAGCCTTCGCGCGCCAGCATCGCGTGCGCCGTCTGCAGCGCGGCATGCAGGTTGGTGTAGGCGCCTTTGGAAGAAATCTTGTCTACGGACTTGAATAATTTTTCCTGTGGCGCCTTGGCTTGGGCCGGCGTCAGGCCGATCACCGGATAGCCGGCGTCGCTGAAGCTGATGACGCCGACGCGGTCATCGCCGCCTAATAATGCGATGAACAGTTTGGCGGCGGCCACACGCCGACGCTCAGGATCGGTTTGTTTCATGCTGCCTGAGCTATCCATCACCAGTACCACATCGATACCGGCGGGGGATTTAACGGCCGCCGCCAGGCCGGTGTCCGAGATCAGGAGGGAGATGAATAAAACGCCGAGGAGAGGGCGCCAGGGTCTGGGCGTGCAGCGGAGCGGAGCGGGGCGTGCCGGGCCACGGCGGTCATCGCCGTGTGTGTGGGGTAGATTGGCGATGGCGCGTTCTCCTGTGGGTGGCGCGTGCAGCCTGTGGGTTAGCTCAGGCTAACCATTGAGGCATAGCTCAACTATATGGAATTAAATGAAATTGTAAATGGTGGGTGCACGCTGTGGTGGTTGTGACCTTATTGAGTGCGGGAGCAAGCTCCCATTAATGTCTAGTGCCCTACCTAAGAGCCAGCTAGTGTGTAGCGCCCTACCTAAGAGCCGTAATAAAAAAGCGGCGGCAAGCCGCCGCACTCCATGGCCCGGGGTTATTTTATACCGCTGGCCAGCAGGTATTCGTGGGGAATACGCAATCCCTCCGCACTGATAAACGCCTGGGCAAACTGCCCAATCTCGTTGCGTATCAGATGACGCTCGTCCGCGGGCAAGGCGTCGTACTGCATTTTCAGCACATCGGAGGCCTCGACCGCATCCCAATAGTCATCGAAGGAGGCAAAGTAGTAATGCAGCACCCGGGTCTCTAGGGTGTAGTCGCTGAAACCGGCGCGGTAAATCAGGTCTTCCAGCACGCCGGGTCCGCTGAGGGAGGTGATTTTGGCCAGGGGCGGGTGTTTGTCCTGCGGCAGGCGCGGGGCGAAGACCTGGTAGGCCCAGTGGAGGGTGGGCATGGTTTCCGGGGTGTTCCATACCGCCAGGGCAAACCGCCCGCCCGGCTTGAGCACCCGGTGCATTTCCGTGAGCCCCTTGAGGGGGTCCTGGAACAGTATGACGCCGAAGCGGCACAGGGCGCGGTCGAAAGAATTGTCCGCGAAGGCCAGCTGCTCCGCCGGCATACACTGAAACGTGATGCCGGACAGCCCTTGTTTGGCCACTTTGGACCGGGCCACCTGCACCATGCCGTCCGCGGCGTCCACCCCCACGATGTTGGCTTTGCTGTGCAGGCGGCGCGCCAGGGTCAGCGCGGGTTCGCCTGTGCCCGAGGCCAGGTCGAGGATGCGGTCGCCCGGCTGGGCGGCCAGGGCGGTGAGCAACGCCTCGCCCACGGGCGCCAGCTGTGGCAGCCAGATATCGAATTTTTCCGCAATTTGGTCCCAATCGGGTTGGTTGTCTTGGGTGCTCATGGTGTTTCGTGTCCCCTGGGGTGTGCGGTGCTGTGCCCGCTGCGGGTGCGTCGACGTGGGCCGTGGGCGGACTCTGTGCTTGACCTCATGGGTGGGCACATTATCATGCCGGAGGGTGATTTGACTTTGGTCAAATGAATGTCGGCGCGGCGCGATTATTCTGCTATAGCTGACGGTTTTAGTCTACTAAAGAGGTTAACGCGATGTTGCAGTTCAAGCCACACAGTCGAACCCTGAACGTCAACGGCAGGTTGATCGAAACCGACTCCGAGGGATATCTGGTCAATCGGGATGACTGGTCCGAAGATTTTGTTACTGCCCTGGCGGCGCAGGAAGGCCTGGAATTAACGTCCGAGCACCGGGAGGTGATCCGTTATCTGCGCGCGTATTACCAGCAACACGGGGTGCAGGCACAGGTGCGCACCATGATCCAGCACTTCACCAAGGTGTGGGACGCCCGACGCGGCAGTAATCGCTATCTGCACGACATCTTTCCCCGGGGCGGACCGCAGAAACAGGGTAATCGCCTGGCCGGGTTGTTGCGCACCAAGGGCGAGCATTGATGGCGCTCGTGCCGGTCTGACACACGCTGCACGGGGTGTGGCAGCATGTGCGGGTGTGATGGCAGGGTAAGAGCATTTTGGCCGCGGGCAGCCGGTGTGAGTGCTTTTGTTGACGTACGTCAAGGCCAAGTGGTGGGACAGTCTTTTAAATTACGATGATGTCCCTAAGTCGCGATGCGCGCCCCATGAGCACACCCAATATCATTGGTTATACGCTGCACGGCAACCGGTACTTGAACATCACCAACCGTTGCACCTTGCGCTGCACCTTCTGCCCCAAGTTCAACGGTGTGTGGGAGGTGCAGGGTTATGATTTGCGCAGTCACTTTGAACCGAGTGTGGCGGAAATGATTGCGGCCGTGGGCAATCCGCGCAGCTATCGTGAAGTGGTTTTCTGCGGCCTGGGTGAACCGATGTTGCGTCTGTATCCCATGCTGGAAGCGGCGGCACGCCTGCGTAGTCAGGGCGCGCACGTGCGCGTCAATACCGACGGCCTGGCCAATCTGATTTACGGTCGCGATGTCACGCCGGATCTGGAAGACAACATCGACGCCTTGTCGATCTCCCTCAATGCCCAGGACGAGGCCACCTACAATCTGCATTGCCGGCCCAAGCTGCCGGGCGCGTATGCGGCGCTATTGGACTTCGCCGAACGCGCGCGGGATTTTGTCCCCGAGGTCACCCTCACCGCCATCGACGGACTCCCGGGGGTGGATATCGCCGCCTGCGAGCGCATCGCCCAGGAGGTGGGCGTGCACTTCCGCCGGCGTGTGCTGGATGAGGTCGGTTGATATCTTGAGATGACCCTCGCGGATGTTGTCAGCACCTTTGGCCAATCCATGCTGCGGCAGTATGGCGAGCGCGTGCACAAGTTGGCTATCAATGCCAGCTTCACCTGTCCGAATCGCGACGGCACCAAGGGGCGCGGCGGCTGCACTTTTTGTAACAACGTGTCGTTCAGTCCGCATGCGCGTGAGCCGGATCCCATAGCCCAACAGATCGACGCCGGGCGCGCGGTGCTGGCGAAGCGCACCGGCGCGCGTCGCTTCCTCGCGTATTTTCAGGCGTACACCAATACCTATGCCGACAGCGCCTATCTGAAAACCTTGTACGACGAGGCGCTGGCGCAGCCCGGTGTCATCGGTCTGTCCATCGGCACGCGGCCGGACTGTGTGCCACCCGCGGTGTTGGATCTGTTGCAGGCGTACCGTGACCGCGGTCATGAGGTGTGGCTCGAGTTGGGGCTGCAGTCGAGCTTCGATGCCACCCTGCAGCGCGTCAACCGCGGACACGGTTTTGCTGAATATCGCGATGCCCTGCGCGCGTCGCGCGCCCGTGGTATTCCGGTCTGCACCCATCTGATCCTCGGTTTGCCGGGAGAAGATTCCAGGCATGCCCGCATCAGTCTGGAACGCGTGCTCGATCTGGGGGTGGATGGGCTCAAGCTGCATCCCCTGCATGTGGTGAAGGGTACGCAGCTGGCCAATAGCTGGCGGCGCGGTGAGTATTCGCCGTTGAGCCAGGAGGCCTACATACAGTCGGTGGCCGATCTCATTGAAATGACGCCACGGTCGATCGTATTTCATCGCCTCACCGGCACCGCCGCGTCCAGCCTGCTGCTGGCGCCCGACTGGTGCGCGCGCAAGTGGCGCGTGCTGAATGGCATCGAGGACGAACTGAAACGTCGCGGCACACGCCAGGGCACGGGCCGGCGTTATGTTTGCGCAGCAGTGGAGGATGAGTCATGTGGTTGACGCGACGTCTGGAACTGGTGTGTCCCGCCGGCAGTCTGCCGGCCCTCAAGGCCGCCGTGGACCATGGTGCCGACGCGGTGTATCTCGGCCTGCGCGACGCCACCAACGCGCGCAACTTTGCCGGACTGAATTTCGACGCCAATGGCATCCGCGAGGGTTTGCGCTATGCCCACGCCGCCGGCGCCAAGGTGTTCATGGCCCTCAATACCTATCCGCGCGCCGAACAATGGCCGCTGTGGAGCCGGGCTGCAGACCAGGCGGCGGACTTGGGGGTGGACGCAGCAATCATCGCCGATGCGGGATTACTGCGCTATTGCGCGCGCACCCATCCGGACCTGCGCCTGCATTTATCGGTGCAGGGCTCGGCCACCAGTCACGAGGCGATCGATTTCTATGCGCGCGAGTTCGGCATCCGCCGCGTGGTGCTGCCGCGGGTGTTGTCCCTGGCACAGGTGCAGCAGGTCATACGTAACACCACGGTGGACGTGGAGGTGTTCGGCTTCGGCAGCCTGTGCGTGATGGTGGAGGGCCGCTGCGCGTTATCTTCGTATGTCACCGGCGAATCGCCCAATACCTGCGGCGTGTGCTCACCGGCCAAGGCGGTGCGCTGGGAGGAGACGGCGGCCGGGCGTAAGTCGCGCTTGAACGGCGTGCTCATCGATGTGTACGCCCCAGGTGAAAACGCCGGCTATCCGACACTCTGCAAGGGTCGCTTCGCGGTGGACGGCAAGGTGATGTATGCCATGGAGGAGCCCACCAGTCTCAACGTACTGTCGATACTGCCGCAGCTGTGGCAGTCCGGCGTGGCGGCGATCAAGGTGGAGGGCCGCCAGCGCAGCCCGGCGTATGTGGCGCAGGTGACGCGCGTCCTGCGCCAGGCACTGGATGCATGCATGCGCGACCCGGACCACTACACGCCCCACGCCGATTGGATCGCACAACTCGACAAAGTAGCGGAGGGCCGCCAACACACCCTCGGCGCCCTGCACCGCACCTGGCAATAGTTTTTTATGGAGTGCGGCGGCTCGCCGCCGCTTTCTTGTAATGGCTCTTAGGTAGGGCACAACACATTATCGAGCTTGCTCCCGCACCCAAGTCAAGCATGACCACAACGCACAACAACCAGGCAGATGTTAATTATCGCAAGGCATGCCCCGCACAAGCATCACCTGTTGAGATCGCCCCGACCCACCTATCGATAGGACCCCTCATGAAACTCGCCCTCGGCCCCGTTCTTTATTTATGGAACCGCGACACCCTTCTGGATTTCTACACCCACGCAGCGCAGTGGCCGGTCGACATCGTCTACCTCGGCGAGACCGTCTGCTCCAAGCGCCGCCCGTTACGCAGTCAGGACTGGCTCGATCTCGCCGCACGCCTCACCGACGCCGGCAAGGAAGTGGTGCTGTCGACCCTGGCCCTGGTAGAGGCGGCCTCGGAACTGGGCGCCATGCGCCGCATCGCCGAGAACGGCCGATACACGGTGGAGGCGAACGACATGGCCGCGGTCAACATGTTGGCGGGCCGCGCCGCGTTTGTCGCCGGGCCACACATCAATATCTATAACGGCGAGACATTACACCTGATGGCGGAACTGGGCGCGCGCCGCTGGGTCATGCCGGTGGAGCTGGGGCAATCGACCCTTGCGTCGCTGCAAGCGCAACGCCCCACCGGTCTACAGACCGAAGTCTTCGTCTTCGGCAAACTGCCTTTGGCATTTTCCGCACGCTGCTTCACGGCGCGCGCCCACGACCTGCCGAAGGATGCGTGCGAATTCCGCTGCGGCGATTATCCCGATGGCCTGCCGCTCAGCACGCGCGAGGACCAGGCCTTCCTCACCCTCAACGGCATCCAGACCCAGTCCGCCGGCACCGCCAACCTGATCGCCGAGATCCCGGCGCTGCGCGCCCTGAAGGTGGATGTGCTGCGCCTGTCGCCGCAATCGTGCCACATGGACAAGGTGGTCAACGTGTTCCGCCAGGTCATGGATGATGCGCTGTCGCCGCAGGACGCACAGCATGCGCTGGATGCGTATCTGCCGGTACGGCCGTGCAATGGGTATTGGCATGGGTTGCCGGGCATGGATTGGCGGGAGTTGACGCAGGTTTAGTTGTTCGTGCTGCGCCCGCGAACCAGGATTCTTTACTCCCTGTCCCTCCACCCCCTTAAACCTCATAAACCTCAGTGATCCACACCAGACGGATCGGGTGTTTCATGACCAACGGGGGTTCGAAGCTGCCGTCCTGGTCACGGGGTCGAGGGTACAGAAAAACCCGGAACTGCGCCGTCAAACCGAATCGGCATCCTAAAATAGTATTGGCATGCCATGGCCATTGGCATAGATGTTGCTCCCAATTCAATCATTCATTCAGGTGACCATTCAGGGACTAGGTGATCTTTTGAGCAAGAGCATGCCCACGGTGGTGATCGGCGCCGGGCTGATGGTTATCGGCGTGCTGGCGTTGGCCGGAGGTATCGGCCTCCTCGCCAGCGGGTCATTGGCCTCGCCCGTGCCGGCTAGCGCCGCCATCGTTTTGGCGGGCGGGGCATTGTTGTTCGCTGAGGCGCGCCCCCGGATTCAGCGCGTCGCCCAATTGACGTTGGGTGCCGCCCTGCTGGTCGTCGCCATCGTCGGTCGTTTCCCCGGTTTGCCCGGACTGGATGTGGCCCCGGTGATCACCAGCGAGGCATTGGTCATTGCGCTCATGGGGGCAATGCTGATGGCCTTCCACACCCGCAGGCTCCCGGCTGTCCTGATCCAGATCGCGCTGCTCGTCATGATCGCTGCCGGCCTCTTTGGACTGGCCGGATATTTTCTCGATCTTGGGTCCCTCTACCGCTGGTATGCAGATGTCCGCATCGCACCGCTACCCGCGATGGCGCTGCTGGCGTACGCCGGCGGATTGTGGAATCAGGGCCATGGGATGGTCTGGTCCCGGAAACTTCACCCCGGCCGCGATGACCGGCGAATCTCGGTAATCACTGGCACCATTACTCCTGGCGATCGCCATCAGTGCCGGATTCGCCGGTTTTGTGCTGATGGCGAAAACCACCCAGGAGGTGCTGGCCAACAGTTTGACCATATCGCTTGAGCATCGCGTGCGGACCTTCCAGGCATCCCGGACAACGCGGTCCAGGATGTCCAGCTCGCCAGTACGCGCCCGCGTTTCAACATCTTGATGGCGAAGCTCGCCAAGACGGGCATCACCGACGCGGAGTCCCAGGAGATCGGACGG
Source organism: Gammaproteobacteria bacterium (assembly GCA_031405715.1). Classification (GTDB taxonomy): domain Bacteria; phylum Pseudomonadota; class Gammaproteobacteria; order Acidiferrobacterales; family UBA6901; genus JANNJF01. The sequence continues at coordinate 13,547 of JANNJF010000834.1, forward strand.
ATTCTGGACGACATCATCAGGAACACCCCGATCGTCGCCTTGGTCGTGACCGACACCCGTGGCCGTATCGTCGGAAAACGGGGAGGGCTTGTGCAGAATCCACCGTTTCAGGCACCCCTGGCGGACAAAGGCGATGCCGTGTTGCTCTGGAAGGACGCCACGGTCTTGCGCATCCGTGTTCCGATCGACCCGAGGGGTGAGCGGGTCGGCCAGCTGGAGGCGGACGTCCCGTTACCCGCCATTGACCGTCTGTTTCGTGACTATGCGGGCCTGGGCCAGAGCGGGAGCATGGGTGTGTGCGCGGCGAAGGGTGACGGCGTTCTGTGTATGCCCTCGCGTGCGAACAAATTCCGTGTCATCGAGGCCCCGCGCCATTTCAAGGGTGTGCCCGTGCCGATGAGTTATGCCTTGGACAATAAACCCGGTGTCATGACCGCCATCGACATACATGGTGAAAGCGTGTTCTCGTCGTACGCGCCGATCGGAAAATCCGGACTGGGGATGATCGTCAAGGTCCAGTCCCATGAGTTATACCTGCCGGTCAAGAATCAACTCGGATATACCCTGGGCGCGATAGCGCTTCTGGTCGCCATCGGTATCGTCCTGCTGCGCTGGCAGATCACCCCGCTGGCGCGCAGCCTGGTGGCGCAAATTCACGAACGCAAGCTGGCCGAGGAACGGTTTGCGCACCTGGCGCATCACGACAGTCTCACGGGACTTCCCAACCGTGTCCTGTTCCACGATCGCCTGCAACTCGCCATGATCGATGCCGAGCGCCGGCGGCAATCGGTGGCAGTCGTGTTTCTCGATGTCGACCGGTTCAAGGCCATCAACGACACCCTTGGCCACGACGCCGGCGACGAACTGCTGAAGCGGGTAGCGCTGCGCCTGACCGGCTGCCTGCGCGCCGGCGACACAGTCTCGCGACTCGCGGGCGATGAATTTGCCATGATCCTGCCGGGGGTGGAAAGCACCGAGCATACCCAGCACCTGGCCCAGCGTCTCATCGGCGCATTCACCGAGTCATTCGGGATTCGCGAGCAGGAAATATTCATCACGGCCAGCGCCGGCATCACGCTCTTTCCGGCGGATGCCTCCACGGTCGAGGGCCTGCTCAAGAACGCCGACACGGCGATGTACCGCGCCAAGGACGCGGGCCGCAACAACTTCCAGTTCTATTCGGCGGACATGCACGCACAGGCGGTGAAGCGCCTGACGCTGGAAAATCAGCTGCGCGGAGCCATCGAACGCGACGAGCTGGTGCTGCACTACCAGCCGATCGTCAATCTCGTGAGCGGACAGGTCGACGGCATGGAGGCCTTGCTGCGCTGGAACCATCCGGACTTGGGTCTGGTGCCACCCATGGAATTCATCCCGCTCGCCGAGGAATCAGGATTGATCATCCCGATCGGCCAGTGGGTGTTGCGCACCGCCTGCACCCAGGCGCGCGCCTGGCAGGACGCCGGCCTGCCGCCATTGCGGCTTTCCGTCAATCTCTCCGCACGTCAATTCCAGAAGGACCTGGTGGATACGGTCGCGACGGTTCTGCGGGAAACCGGCCTCGAACCGCAGCGCCTTGATCTGGAGTTGACCGAGAGCGTCGTGATGCAGAATCCGGAGATGGCCATGGCCACCCTCGATGCGCTCGATCGCATGGGCGTGCTTGCGAGATTTCGGGAGCGGTGATGAAATCAAGAAATGGATCATGAGTGTTGTAATAGTGCCCGGCGC